>JAGOBQ010000256.1 GCA_017999215.1 Thermoanaerobaculia bacterium | reverse complement strand
CGTTCCTCCCGGTCCCCGCGACGGCCGAGACGCTCCCCGAGGTGCGGATGGAGCTGAACGCGAAGGTCCAGAAGAAGGAGATCAAGGCCTACATCGTCATCCCCGAGGACGGCCTGTCGAGCGGGAAGGTCGAGTGGCGCGCCCGATCGGTGAAGGCCGACATGTTCCTCCGCGAGTCGGTCGAGCGGGCGCTCGGCCGCGCGGCGACGAAGGAGCGGCTGAGGGACCAGGGAGTCGACCCGTCCGTCTACGAGAAGGCCCGGCTCACCGTGAAGCTCGATCCGCGCGAGGCGACCGAGAAGGAGACGCCCGAGGATGCGAAGAACGAGGGCGCGAACCTCGCGATCACCGGGATCCTCTTCTTCCTGATCTACATGTCGATCTTCGTCTACGGCGCCCAGGTCATGAGGGGCGTCCTCGAGGAGAAGAGCAACCGGATCGTGGAGGTCATCATCTCGTCGGTGAAGCCGACGGAGCTGATGCTCGGGAAGGTCGTCGGCATCGGCCTCGTGGGGCTGACGCAGTACGCCGTCTGGGCCCTGTTCGCGTTCACCCTGACGCTCCCCGGAATCGTCGGGTTCGCGGGCCTGGCGAGCGGTTCGCTCCCGAGCGTCCCCGTCGGGACGCTCGTCGCCTTCGTCGTCTTTTTCCTCCTCGGCTACTTCCTCTACGCCGGGCTCTACGCTGCTCTCGCCGCGCCGTTCAACTCCGAGCAGGAGGCGCAGCAGCTCGTCATGATCCCCGGGATGATGCTCATTCTGTCGGCGATGACCTGGATCTTCGCGTACAACACGCCGGATGGGACGTTCTCGAGGGTCCTCTCGCTCTTCCCCTTCACCTCGCCGCTCCTGATGTTCATGCGGATCTCGGTGCAGCCGCCGCCGGCCTGGGAGATCGCCCTCTCGATCGTCCTCCTGCTCCTCACGATCTGGGGCGTGGCCTGGTTCGCGGGCCGGGTCTACCGGGTCGGGATCCTGATGTACGGCAAGAGGCCGACGCTCCCCGAGATCGTCCGCTGGGTGCGCGAGGCCGACTGAAGCCTTCGAGGGCCGGCCCCGGGTCGCCCCGAGGCCGGCTTGCCGCCGGACGAGAGGCATGGTAAAAAGCCCGTCCTCGCGCGGGGAGCCCCCGCGAGCGGGACCGGAACGGCGCATTCGTCTAGGGGTCCAGGACGCCGCCCTCTCACGGCGGTAACACGGGTTCGAATCCCGTATGCGCTACCACTTCCGGGCCTACCCCTCGAGTTCCGACAGTGGCAGTTACCGCCGTGAGAGGGCGGCGCGGCCGGGCTGACTTTGAGGGCGGGGGGAGACCCCCCGCACCCCCCCGCACGGCGGTAACACGGGTTCGAATCCCGTATGCGCCTTTGGATTTCGCCCCTGCCCTGCGAAGAGCACGACGGGGGATTCGACGCCGCTGCGCGGGCGGGGGGAGACCCCCCGCTCCCCCCGAGTTACCTTGAACCGGGAACGCCCGACGAGGAGGAGACCGACATGAGCGAGCGAAACATCTACGTGACGTCCGACGACCGCAAGCGGCTGCAGGCCCTCCTGTCGCGGCCGACCGAGGCGATGGACCGGGACGACGTGTCCGGGCTCGTCGGCGAGCTGCAGCGGGCGGTCGTGGTGCCGGCCTCGGAGATCCCGCCCGACGTGATCACGATGAACACTCGGGCCCGGCTCCTCGACCTCGATCAGCGCACGACGCTCGACTACACCGTCGTCTACCCGGAGGACGCCGACTTCGCGGCGGGCCGGATCTCCGTCGTGGCCCCGATCGGCGCGGCCATGCTCGGCTATCGCGTCGGCGACGAGATCGAGTGGGTGGTCCCGAGCGGCCCTCGCCGCCTGCGAGTCGAGGCGATCCTCTACCAGCCCGAGTCGGCCGGCGACTTCTCGAGGTAGGGCGTGAGGGGAGGCCCCGGCCGGCGGGAGCGCGCCTATGATTGGTCGATGAGCTTCGCGTGCGAACGGTGAGGGGATGACGAACGCCGTGACGGTCCGGGAGGTCGCCACGGCGCGGGATCGGCGGGCCTTCGTGAGGCTGCCGTTCGACCTTCACCGGGGCCACGCCGCCTGGGTGCCGCCCCTGATCTCCGAGGAGCGGGCGATGCTCGACCCGCGGAAGAACCCGGCGCTCGCGAGCTGCGACACCACGTTCGCGCTCGCGTTCCGCGGGGAGAGGCCGTGCGGGCGGGTCGTCGGAATCGTGAGCCGCCGGGAGGTCGCGGCGCGAGGGACCCGGGTCGCGCGGTTCGGCTGGCTCGAGTGCCCGGAGGACCCCGACGTCGCGCGGGCGCTCCTTTCGTGGGTGGAGCGGTGGGCGAAGGGGCTCGGGATGGAGCGGCTCGTCGGGCCGATGGGCTTCTCGGACCAGGACCCCGAAGGGCTCTGGATCGAGGGGTTCGAGCACGAGCCGACGATCGCGACCTGCGCGAACCACCCGTGGCTCGGACGCCTCGTGGAGGCGTGCGGCTTCGGGAAGGAGATCGACTTCGTCGTCTACAAGGCGCCGATCGGCCCGACGCTCCCCCCCTTCTACGAGAAGGTCGCGGCCCGCGTCGGCGCCCGCTCGGAGTACAGGATCCTGGAGTTCCGGAGCCGGAAGGAGCTCGCCCCCTGGGCGGCCACGATCATCCGGCTGATGAACGAGACCTACGCGGAGCTCTACGGCTACGTCCCGCTCGACGAGGCGGAGATCGAGGCCCTCGCCCGGAAATACCTTCCGCTGCTCGACCCGCGCTTCGTGAAGGTCGGTATGAAGGGCGAGACGCCGATCGGCTTCCTCGTCGCGATGCCGAACATCGACCCGGGCCTCCGGAAGGCGAACGGACGGCTCTTCCCGCTCGGCTTCGTCCACGTCCTCCGCGCGGCGCGAGCCTCGAAGCAGCTGGACCTGCTGCTCGGCGGCATCCGGACAGAGGATCGCGGCAAGGGCGCCGACATCCTCGGCCTGGCCGCGGTGATCCGCTCCGCGATCGCCGCCGGCTTCACGAGCTTCGACAGCCACGTGGAGCTCGAGACGAACGTGCGGGTGCGGGCCGAGATGGAGCGCCTCGGCGCGACCGTCTGCAAGCGCTACCGGATCTACGGCAAGCCGATCGCGGGCTGAAGCGAGCCTCCTCAGCGGGTCGCTGCGGCGGCCGAAACGAGGTCCGCGGCAAGCCTGCGGTGCTTCGCGGAGAGGCGCGCGCAGCGGAGCTCGTCCCTGCCCGCCTTCGACCGGACGAGCCGGGCGAGAGTCTCCTTCGCGTCCCGAGGCCAACCGGCGAGGCCGGGAACGAGCGTGAGGACCGGCGCCAGGGCGAGCAGCGCCTCTCGGGCGGGGCCGTCGAGGCGCGGGAGACCGAGCGCGAGCGACACCCGGCGTGCGGCGCGCGCGGCGTACGCGTCGGCAGAGAGACCGGAGGCGGCGAAGCGCCGTGCGGCGGCGCGGCCGAGGTCGGCGAGGCGGAACGTGTCGGGGAGGAGCGGGGTCTCGCCCGGGACGTCGAGAAGAAGCGGGGCGGCGGAGAGGCGGCGGAGGGTCGCGGGCGGAGTCCGGCGGCCGGGGGACGCCGCGGAGAGAGCCTCCTCGCGGCGGGCGAGGCGTTCGAGCGAAGGTTCCGCGGAGCGGAAGCCGAGCTTCCGGTAGAACCAGAACGCGCCCGAGACGATCGCCTCCTCGTTGCCGAGGCCGACCTGGTAGGGGTCGACGGAGAGCTGCGCGGCGGAGGTCACCGCCCGGCAGACCGCGAGGAGGCGCGCGTAGAGCCAGGCCGACTCGCCGTCGCGGAACGCGTAGAAGACGTTGAAGCTGACGTCGGCGCGGCCGAGGGCGGCGTGGAGGTCGCCGTAGCCGACGAGGACCCCGTTGCGCGCGAAGAGCGTCCCGAACGCGGCGCGGAGCGGGAGGCGGGCCTCGCGGGCGAGGCCGGTGACGAAGATGGAGACGCCGCGGCCGACGTCGAAGCGGAAGACGGCCGAAGGGTCGCCCGCGGAGAAGGCCGGGAGCTCGCGGTACCGAACGGCCATCGCCGCGCGGGCCGCGTCGAGGAGCGCGGAGCCGTCGCTCCGCGAGAGTCGGACGGCGGGCGGCGGCGCGGCGAGCTCGGCCGCGACGGAGACGTCGCGGCGCGAGAGGAGCGGCGCGGAGGAGCAGAAGGGGACGGGCGACGGGACGCGCGCGAGGCCGCGCGAGTCGGAGGCTCCCGGCCGCCAGGAGAGCTGGAGCGAGAGCGCCTCCCAGAGCTCGGCGCGGACGGAATCGGGAACGGGGAGCGCGGCGAGCCGCTCGAGGAGCCACGCGGCGTCGGGCCGCGCGCCGCGGGCGGCGTCGACGTACTCGCGGAACGGGACGTTCGCGTCGACGCGCGCCTGTTCCGCGAGGAACGGGACGAGGCGCGGGAGGAACGCCGCGAGGCGGTCGGGGAGGTCCTCGGCGTCCCAGTCGACGCGGAGGGCCGATGCGTCGCGCCGCGCGAGCCACGAGGCGGCGGCGTGGGAGAACGGCATCGCGACCGGCACGCCGGCGATCCCGGCGACGGACGGGTCGTCGAGCGGGGCGAGGTCGGCCCCCTCGTCGGCGAGGCGCTCGACGTGCGAGGCGACGTGCGCGAGGAGCGCGTCGGCAAGGTCGAGGACGCGGGGCGACTGGGGGTACGCGCGGAGGAAGAGCGCCGCGTCGTGGAGCCGCGCGAGCCCGGTCGCGTCGCGCGGGACGAACGCGCCTGCCGCCTCGAGCGCACGTTCGGCCACCCGCGCTCCGGGGCGGGCCCGGCGCGCCTGCTCGAGCTCGGCGACCGGGTCCCGCCTCACGGGATCGTCTCGGGAGCCCGGGACCGGAACGGGGAGGCCGGCTCTCCGTCCGGGACGGGGACCACCGGCGAGCGCCCCTCCTGCGGGGAGAGGCCGAGCCTCACGACGAGGCCGTCGTGGTCGGCGAGCCTCTCGGGGCGCGCGGCGTCGCCCCGCAGCGACTCGGGAAAGTCCGCCCCGAGCCGCGCGAAGGCGACTCCCCGGACGAGCGGGAGCGTCGCGGCCGACGCCAGGGCGTGGTCGAGGAGCTGGGCGTTGCCGTCGTAGACGTAGGAGTAGCGCTCGGAGGGCGGCACGAGGGCGTCGACGGCGCAGAGATCGACGAGGTCGGGGTCGACGAGGTCGACGCTTCGGTTGACGACGACCTCGCTTGCCGGGGCGGGGGCGCCGCGGACGGTGCCGATCACGTCGACGAGGCCGTCGCTCACCTCGAAGGCGTTGAAGTCGCCGACCGCGAGGAGCGGCGCGCCGCCCCCTTCCGTCTGGAGGCGCGCGAGGAGCGCGGCGAGGTATTCCGCCTGCGCCTGGCGCTTCGCCCGGACGCGCCGGCCGGTCGTCGAGTCGAGCTCGGAGTCGTTCAGGGAGCGGAGGTGGTTCGCGACGACGGTGAAGACGAGGTCCGTCCCGCCGGGCGCGGACCACCGGGCGGTCAGAACGAGAGGGGGCCGGTCGTTCAGCGTCGCGGAGCTGCCGGTCGTCGGGTCGGCGTAGGTCGCCCCCTTCCCCTCCTGGACGACGGAGAGGACGGCGACGCGCGACGCGACGAGGAAGCCGACGTCGATGCCGCCCGGGTCGTTCCCTCCCTCGAGGAAGGCCTGGTAGGCCGGGTCGGGAGCGCCGGCCGCGAGGGCGTCGGCCGAGAGGCGCGCCGCGAGCGCGCGGAGGGTCGGGAGGTCCTCGATCTCGACGAGGGCCAGGACGTCGGGGGTGCGCAGGAGGGTCCGGATCGCGAGGGAGGCCTTCGCGAGGCGTGCCGAGAAGGCGGCCGAGGTAAGCGTCGTCCCCTCCCCGTCGTCCTCGGCGTCGAAGAAGCGCTGGAGGTTCAGCGAGCCGACCGTCAGCTCGTCGGACGACGGCGCGGGGACGGCGCGCGCGGCGGGCGAGCCGGTCGCGACGGGCCGGCTCTCCGGGAGGAGGGTGTACGTGCGGAAGCCGTAGTCGAGCGGGCCGACGACGTCCTGGAGCGTCGTTCCGGACGCGACGTCGAGCGGGGCGACGCCCGCGAGGCCGTCGGTGTCGACCCGGAGCCGCTCGGGATTCCCGTCGAACCGCGGGACGCAGCAGGGGCTGCCGGCCGGGAGCGGCGTCAGCGGGTCCGCCCCCGCCTCGCGGAAGGGGCGCGGCGTCCCCGGGAGGACTCCGACGAGGACGCCGTTCGAGCGCCCCGTCGCGTTCGCCTCGTCGACGGAGCCTCCGGTCGGGGCGACGACGAGGAGCGCGGGAACGTGGACGCGCATCCCCTCGTACCGCTCGAGGCGGTCGGCGGGCCCCCCGGGGGAGAGGTCGGCGGAGGTGAGGAGCACCGGCGCGGGGAGCGGGTTCGCGGAGGAGAAGAGGGCGACGGAGACGCTCCCCCCGATCTCCGTGAGCGGCGGGCTCGCCGGGTCGGCCGAGG
>JAGOBQ010000255.1 GCA_017999215.1 Thermoanaerobaculia bacterium | reverse complement strand
CGGCGAAGGGGTGTCCTGGGACGCCTACGTCGACGGCCTCGGACCGGGCTGGGAACGCTCGCTCTCGGACCTCCGATGCTGGCTCGAGGAGGGGCGCAAGCTCCCCGGACGCTGAGCGGACCCGGTCCGCTTCGAGCCGAGACCGAGCACCGGCGCGATCCCTCGGGGCTGAAGGAAGCCTCGCGATTCCGTACCATCCCTCTCCGCGTCTCGCGGCCGGGGCGCGAGGAGAGAGGAGACGTCATGCGCGACGGAGCCTGGGTGAAGGAGCTGAGGGTCGGGATCACCGTCTGCGACCGCGACGGGACCGCCCTCGAGATAAACGACCGCGCCGCCGAGACGTTCGCCGCGGACGGCGGGCGCGACCTCGTCGGGAAGAGCATCCTCGACTGCCATCCGCCGAGGGCCCGCGCGCTCTTCGAGGAGCTCCTCCGCACCGGCGGGACGAACGCCTACACGATCGAGAAGAACGGGGTGAAGAAGCTCATCTACCAGGCCCCCTGGTACGAGGAGGGCGTCTACCGGGGAATCGTCGAGCTCTCGCTCCCGATCCCGTTCGACCTCCCCCACTTCGTCCGAGGCTGAGGTCCGGGGGGTCTGGTCTACACTCTACACTCTGCTCGCGAGCAGAGTGTAGAGTGTAGACCAGACCCCATCCGGGTGCTCCGCGTGGCGAAGGGGGACGGCCCCGGCGAGAGGCTCGGGGCGGTAGGCGGAGAACTCGAAGCGGAGCTCGCGGCGGAAGGGGAGGACCATCGCCGCGGTCGCGGTGATCGAGATCTCCTCGCGGCAGGGGGCCCAGAGGCCCGGGAGGACCTCGCGCGTCTCGTAGAGGAGGCGCACGCCCTTCACCTCGAGGAGCGCCCCGCCGAGGACCCGGACCGGCGTCGTCAGCCGCCCGTCAATCTTCCGCACCTGGATCTCCGCGACGTCGATCCAGGCCGTCCCCGCGAAGGCGTTCAGGACGCGGTCCCGGATCGTCTTGGCGACGAGCCCGGGCTTCGGCCGGAACGCGACGACGAAGGTCGGCCGGCCGTCGATCCGCTCTTCGCCGAGGAGGCGGAAATCGAGGCGGTGGTAGAGGTCGAGGAGCGGGACGCGGCCCGACAGGAGCTCCTCCTCGTCGGACCGCGCGCTCCCCGGCTCGAGCGCGGCGCGCCTGCGCTTCTCCTCCTGACGCCGTGCCTCCTCCCTCTCGGCCGGCGTCGCCGCGCGGTCGTCGACCTCGAGAAGCTCCCGGCCGGCGAGGCCGCGCCGGTCCATCACGACGGCGTACCGCCTCCGCTCGGACTTCTTTCTCCGCCCCCCCGCGTCGAGCTCCGTCTCCACCTCGACGCGGTCGAGGGTGATCCGCCCGGCGGCCACCTCGCCTTCCCGCTGGCGGGCGGCCGCCTCGAGGACGAGCGCGTCGACGTCCCAGGCGCGCGCGGGAAGGGCCCCGGCGAGGAGCAGCGCGCCCGCCGCGAGGGGCGCGAGCAGGCGCCCGGTGCGCGCGCCCGGCACGTTCGTCAACCTCGCGCCGGCGCCTCGGCGCCGGCCTCTCCCGCCGGCCGAGGCGGGAAGACCGGCCGCGGCCCCTCGAGCGGACGCGGCTTCCAGACGTACGTCAGCGCGTTGGCGAGCTCGGCTTTCCACCAGCGAAGGAGCCCGTGCCAGAGCATCACGTGGGCGGAGCTCCGGAGCGAGAAGCCGACGAAGCCGGGGCGGCGCCCGGCGTTGTGGTTCCCGTAGATCCCGAGCGCCTTCTTCCTCTTCGCGATCGAGACGAGCCGCTGCTGGTAGAAACGCATCGGGACGAGGCCGACCTCGGCGCCGTCGCCGTAGTACGGCGGGACCCCGAGGCGGTCGGCCGACTCGGTGTAGACGGGCTGGACGGCGACGAGGTAGTAAAGCGCCGTGTCCATCAGGAACGCCGTCGTCATCGTGTCGTAGTCGCCCATCAGGTGGTACTTGTCGCGGTAGATCGCCTCGTAGAAGTACTCGAAGAACCGCGCGTACCGCCGGTTGTGCCCCTCGTACTCCTTCGCCATCTCCTCCGGCGGCGTCCCCGCGAGCGCCTTCAGGATCAGCTCGACGCGCATGTGGACCGAGAAGCTCAGCTGGTCGAGGCCGGGGGAGTAGAACGGGTCGAGGAAGCCTCCCGCGTCGCCGACGCAGGTCCAGCCGTGGTCGATGAAGCGGTCGACGAGATAGGGAAGCGTGCCGTAGTAGCGGCAGTCCCCCGCCACCGGCTCGGCGTGCTCGAGCATCTCGCGCGTCAGCGGGTTCGCGGAGAGGACGCTCGCGAGCTTCTCGAGCGGGGTCGACCCCTCGGGGCGGACGAGCCGCGTGTCCCAGACGAGACCGACGCTCGTCTCGCCTCCGCGGAGCGGGATGAACCAGACCCAGTAGCCCCATCCCGTGAAGTGGTTCGTGGCGAGCCGGCGGGAGGCGACGACGCTCCGGACGAACGGATCGGCCGGGTCGGTGCCGACGACCTCCTTGCCGTCGAGGTCCTTGACGCCGCGGTACCGGACCCAGATCGACGAGGTCGGATGCCCCTCGACCGGCCGGATGCCTCCCCGCTTGCGGGCGAGGAGCGCCTGGCGCCCGGAGGCATCGACGACCCACTTCGCGCGGACGGTCGCGCGCGTCCCGTCGGCCTTCTCCACCGTGACCGAGCTCCCCGCCTCGCCGCCCAGGGCGACGTCGACGACCTTCGCGGGGCGCCAGACCTCGCTCCCCTCCTCGGCGGCGAGCTTCAGGACGTGCTCGTCGAGGACGGCCCGGTCGAGCTGGAACCCGGGGGTCCGCGCGAGCTGCGTCGGGCCGACCTCGGACGCCTCGCGCAGGCAGGCGACCTTCTCGTTGTGGAACCAGTAGCGGAAGGCCTGCTTCGGGAGGTGCTCGCGCGAGAGGTGGTCGTAGAGCTTCAGGACGCGCGTGAGGAAGTACGCGGAGATCTCGACGGTCGACTCCCCGACCTTCCAGTCGAACGCGTCCGACTTCTCGACGACGAGGACGCGGACGCCCGGGTTGCGGCGGCGAAGCAGAATGGCGGTCGACGCGCCGGCGATCGCGCCGCCGATCACGACGACGTCGAACTCGTCCGGAGAGGTCGAAGAGACCTGTCCCGATTGCGGAGCCTTTTCCGTCCGAATCATGCGCGGATGATATGGAATGGGCGCCGCGCGCTTCGAATAGCGCCGAACCGGCTACGGTGCAATCACTTACGCCACGCGCCCCCACGTTCCCCGCGTCGAGCGGCAGGACCTGTCCGGGAAACACCCCTCGCGCCGCTCCGTATGGAGGGGGCATGGACCACGCCCGACGCTTCGCCCCGCGATGTCTCGTCGTCGCCGCGCTCCTCGCCCTCCCCGCGCTCCCCGCGTTCGCGTCGCGGCCGGCCCCGACGCCGCCCCCGGCCGCGAGCGACGGCCGCTGGTTCGACCGCGGGATGGAGCTCCACGAGGACGAGAAGTGGGACGAGGCGATCGCCGCGTTCCGCCGGGCGATCGATGCGGGCGAGCGCGTCGGAGTCTCGTCGTTCAACGTCGCCTGCGCGTACGCGCGCAAGGGCGAGAAGGACCTCGCCTTCGAATGGCTCGGTCGGGCCGAGGCGGCCGGGTTCGAGCTTCGCCGCCACCTCGACGACCGCGACCTCGATTCGCTCCGCACGGACTCCCGCTTCACGGCGCTGAAGGCGAAGGCGCGCTCGGCCCGGTCGGGGCGGAGCGGTGAGAAGTGCCGGGCCGCCGTCGTCCGCTTCGACCAGCTCGACGGACGGGGCGCGAAGGACGGCCGCGCTCTCTTCGACGTCGGACAGGACCTCCTCGCGTGCAACGAGCTCGACCGCGCCGCCCGGGCCTTCCTGGCGGCCGCGGAGGCCGGCCGGCGCGAGGGGACCTCGCTCTACAACGCGGCCTGCGCCCGCGCCCTCGAGAGCCGGAACGCCGAAGCCCTCGACCTCCTCGAGCGCGCCGTCGCCGCGGGTTTCGACGGAGCCGGGCACCTGCGGCGCGACGACGACCTCGACGGACTCCGCGCCGAGCCGCGCTTCGAGAGGATCGCGAAGGACGCCGAGGCGCTCTCCCTGGGGGACTTCCCGAGCCTCGGGGCCCGGCTCCTCCGCTCCCAGATGGTCACGGAGGCCGACGAGGCCGCGGCGCGGTTCGAGGCGTTCCTGCGGACGAACCCGCGGAGCGGGCGGGCGTGGTGGAGCATCGGCAAGGTCCGCCTGACCGCGGGCCAGGACCGGGAGGCCGTCCATGCCTTCACCCGGGCCCTCTCCCTCGGCTACCGGCGCGGCGCGACGGCCTACGACCTGGCCTGCGCCCACGCGCGTCTGAAGGAGCGCGACGCGGCGTTCGCCCGCCTGTTCGAGGCGATCGACCTCGGCGCGGCCACCGCCGACCACGTCGAGGAGGACGACGACCTCTGGAACCTCCGGCGCGACCCTCGGTTCGAAGAGGCGGTCGCGAGGGCGCGGCGCGTCCGTGGCACGCGCTGAGGCGACCCGCCCCCGCCCGTCCGGGACCTGGACGCCCCCCCGGACGGACCGCCCCCGGAACGCCCACGCCCCCCCGGGGCGAAGTCGTGCTACTCTGATCTTGGCCCTTTCGCCACTCTCCGCCTCCTCGCTCTCCGAACTTCGGGCAGACGGCGCGGCAAAGCGTAACGAGCAGGCCCCGTCCCCCGCGCGCTTCCGACTCACCTATCTCCCCACCAGATCGTCTTCGGACGACCGAGACAGAACACGAGGACTCTCGATGAAGCTTTACGTTGGAAACCTCTCTTACAACACGACCGACGCCACCCTCAATGAGCTCTTCGCGCCGTTCGGCCAGGTCGAGTCCGCCCGCGTCATCACCGATCGCGACAGCGGCACCTCGAAGGGCTTCGGCTTCGTCGAGATGTCGAACTCCGACGCGCAGAAGGCGATGGGCGCGCTCAACGGCCGCGAGATCGACGGCCGCGCCATCCGCGTGAACGAGGCCAAGCCGCAGGAGAGCCGCACGGGCGGCGGCGGCGGCGGCCGCGGCCGCTGGTAGTTCGGGACCGGTCGTCCGGCCCCGAGTTCGGTTCGCGGGAGCCCGGGTCACCCGGGCCTCCGCGGGCCGTCCACGGGGGCCGAAGGGAGCGCAGAAGATGGAATTCGGAATAGGCCTCCTGATCGCCGCGGCGCTCGTTTTCGGCATCTACCGCTTCTACGTCGCGCACACCCGCCGCGAGGCGGAGCGCAAGACGAGGTCCGACCGCAGGGCGAAGATCGCCCGGGACGACGCGAAGGCGATCCAGCGGGCCATCAACGCCCGGCGCTGAGCCGGAGCCGCGCGGCCGGGCCGCGCCCCTACGTCATCCTGAGGAGCGACGCCCTCTTCCTCTCGTAGGCCTCCCCGAGGCCCAGCGCGAGAGCGACGTCACAGAGGCGCAGCGCCTCCTCGAACTCGGCCCTCTCGCTCCGAAGGGCGATGCCGCGCTCGAGGAACCCGAGCGAAGCGACCTCCTTCGAGAAACGTCGGCCGAGGTCCTCGCGTGCGACCCCGAGGTAGCCCTCCGCGGTCGCCAGCGCCTCGAGCGCCTCCTCCTCGTCGTCGGCATCCGCCGCCAGGAGGGCGTACGCGAAGAACTTCACTCCGTTCGGCATCGAGTCGGACGAGGCGATGACGCGGGAGACGTACTTCGCCCCCTCGTTCCGCATCGACGCCTCGCGATGTCCCGCGAGGAGGTCGTCGAGGCGCTCTTCGGGGCTCTTCCGGCACGGCTCGATCCTCTTGCCCATGACACGGGAGAGTACGCGAGGCCGGGCGCTGCTAGACTCGGAAATTCCGATGAGCAAGGTCCCGTTCGCCGTCGCTTTCGCCGCCTTCGCATTCGTACTGACGTCCTGCACGCCCGCGGCGCGCCCGCCGGCCACGGCCCCGACCGAGACGGCCGCCCGCGCGGTCCGCCCGACCGACGAGCTCCACTGGGTTCGCGGCTCGGCCGAGTACCGGGCCGTGACGATCCAGACCTTCCGGGCCGCGCTCGAGGCCGCCGAGGAGGCGAGCGCGGGCCGTCCCGCCGGAAGCTGGGCCGTCTGCGTCGACGCCGACGACACGATCATCGACAACTCCGGCTACGAGGCCGAGCTTCAGGCGGCGGGCCGCGTGCACACCGACGAGGCCTGGGTCGCCTGGGTGAAGAGAAGGGCGAGGCCGGCCGTCCCCGGGGCCGCCGCCTTCCTCGCCGGGGTCCGGGCCCTCGGAGGCCGGGTCGCCGTCGTGACGAACACGCAGGCGTCCCTCTGCGACGACGTGGCGGCGAACCTGGTCCTCGCCGGCCTCCCGTACGACGTCCTGGTCTGCCGGCCGGACGACGCGGGGGACCGGAAGGAGCCCCGGTTCCGGCTCGTCACCGAGGGAACCGCGCGTCCCGACCTGGGGCCGCTCGAGATC
>JAGOBQ010000254.1 GCA_017999215.1 Thermoanaerobaculia bacterium | reverse complement strand
GTCCGACCCCGCGAACGTCGAGAAGGCGATGCGCCCCGAGACGAAGCTCGTCTACCTCGAGACGCCCGCGAACCCGACGCTCAAGCTCTGCGACATCGAGGCGATCGCGAAGATCGCCCACGCCCATGGCGCCCTCGTCTGCGTCGACAACACGTTCGCCACGCCGCTCCTCCAGCGGCCGTTCGAGCTCGGGGCCGACGTCGTCCTCCACAGCATGACGAAGTTCCTGAACGGCCACAGCGACGTCGTGGCCGGGATCGTCGTCGCGAAGGATCCGGAGCTCTTCAAGCGGCTCCGGTCGGTCCACGTCAACGTCGGCCCGACGATGGACCCGCACCAGGCCTGGCTCGTCTTCCGCGGGATCAAGACGCTCGGACTGCGCCTCGAGAAGGCCCAGGCCAACGCCCTCGAGGTCTCCCGCTTCCTCGAGGCCCACCCGAAGGTCGCGTGGGTCCGCTACCCGTTCCTCCCGAGCCACCCGCAGCACGAGCTCGCGAAGCGCCAGATGTCGGGCGGCGGCGCGATCGTCTCGTTCGGCGTGAAGGGCGGGCTCGAGGCGGGGCGGACTCTGATGAACTCGATGAAGCTCGCGACGCTCGCCGTCAGCCTCGGCGGCGTCGAGACGCTCATCGAGCACCCGGCGTCGATGACGCACGCGAGCGTGCCGAAGGCCGAGCGCGAGAAGGCCGAGATCTCGGACGACCTCGTGAGGATCGCGATCGGCTGCGAGGACGCCGCCGACCTCTGCGACGACCTCGCCCAGGCGCTCGAGAAGGTCTGAAGCCCGGTCTCACCGGGGCCTGAAGCCGGCGCTTCAGGCCCCGTGCTCTTCCAGGAACCCCGTCGTCTCCGCGATCACCCGCTCCGGGTCCTCGCGGTGCGGGAAGTGCCCGAGGCCCGGGAAGAGGACCGTCCGGACCGGCCCCGAGACTGCGGAAGCGATCGCCTCGACCTGGGCCGCGGAGGCGTGCTCATCGTTCTCTCCCTGGAGGACGAGGAGCGGGCAGCGGATCGGCCGGATCGCCTCCACCGCCGAGAATCCGCGGAACGCCGGGTCGCGCCACGTCTCGCTCCAGAAGCGGAAGACGGCTTCCGCCTTCTCCCCGTGGTGCCGGGCGAGCCGGGCCGAAAGGTCCGTCGTCCGCCAGGCGACGGCCGCCTCCTCGACGCCGGCGACCGTCTCCTCCTCGATGAAGACGTGGCCGGCGACCGCGACGACGGCGGCCGGGACGTCGGGGAACGCCGCGGCGAAGAGGAGCGCGATCGTCGCGCCGTCGCTGTGCCCGAAGAGGATCGGGCGCGCGAGGCCGGCCTGCCGAAGGACCTCCGGGAGAGACTGCCGGGACTCGACGTCGAAGAAGTCGAGCCCGGGCGAATCGGGCCACGGGTCGGAGCGGCCGTAGCCGAGGCGGTCGTAGACGAGCCCGTCCCGCCGGGCCGCCGCGCAGAGGCGCTCGGGGAGGTCTCGCCAGAGGGAGATCGCCCCGAGGGCGTCGTGAAGGAAGACGATCGGAGCGCGGCCGGGAGAGCTCTCCCCGGAGCGGAGGAGGACCGCCTCGAGGCGCCCCTGCGGGAGGCGGAGAGCGAGCGGGCGGCGCTGTCCGGCGTCGGGCGAGGGAGGCGTCGGCATCGGCCCGATTCTGCGGGGGCGGGCGCGGCCCGACAACGAATAGAGGCCCTGGCGCGACCCGTTGGAGCGACGCACGCTGATCTCCCGTCGCACCTTTTCGGCTCCCGAACCTGTAATCTGGAAGGGGAGGGCCTCTTGAGGTTCCGTCGCCTCGTCGCATTCCACGAAGCCGGCCGCACCGTCATCGCCTGGGACGCGGGCCTCCGCCTCCCGAGGATCTCGATCTATCCCGAGCAGCACACGCGGGGCCGGATCCTCGCGGGGCGCGACTTCCCGGACGGCGTCGACGAAGTCGATCGCCGCGACCAGGGCGTCTACCTCCGCCTCCTCGCCTCCGGCCCGATCGCGGTCGTGATGGCCGGCGGAAAGCTCCCGAACGACCCGCACGTCGGAATCGAGATCGACACCCGCCGCATCGCCGTCTTCGCGCACCGCGCGGGGCTGGAGATCGGCTCCGTCTTCCACGAGACGGCCGTGCGCCTCGCGTATCTCTGGGAGCCGGTCGAGGCGCTCGTGAACACCCTGCTGATGCGGGAGACGGTCTCCGGCGCGCTCGCCGCCCGGATCATCCGCGCGACGCATCCCGGCCCGGCGCTCGAGTAGCGCCGGCGGGGAGAGGGGCGGGCCCCCCTCCCCGCCGCGCAGGACTACTTCGAGGCCGGAGGAGCGGGGGGCGCGGCCGGCGCGAGGCCGCGCTTGACGAGGAGCGGCTGGACCGACGGCTCGCGGCCGCGGAACGCCCTGTAGAGCGTCATCGCGTCGGCGGTCCCGCCCTTCTCGAGGACGTTGCGGCGGAACGACGTCGCCGTCGCCGGGTCGAAGATCCCCTTCTCCTTGAACGCGTCGAAGGCGTCGGAGTCGAGGACCTCGCTCCAGAGGTAGCTGTAGTAGCCGGCGGAGTAGCCGCCGCCCCCGCCGAAGATGTGGCTGAAATAGGGGCTCCGGTAGCGGGGGAGGATCTCGGGGATGAGTCCGATCTTCGCGAGGGCCGCCTTCTCGTACGCGGTCGCGTCCTCGACCTTCGGCTCGGCGAGCGTGTGCCAGTTCATGTCGAGGTACGAGGCGGCGGTGTACTCGACCGTCGCGAAGCCCTGCCCGTAGAGGCTCGACTTCCCGATCTTCTCGACGAGCGCCGCCGGGATCGGCTCGTTCGTCTTCCAGTGCTTCGCGTAGCCGGCGAGGACCGTCGGCTCGAGCGCCCAGTTCTCCATGATCTGGGAAGGCAGCTCGACGAAGTCGCGCGGGACGCCCGCCATCGAGCGATACGTGACGCGCGAGAGCATGCCGTGGAGCGCGTGGCCGAACTCGTGGAAGAGCGTCTCGACCTCGTCGAGCGAGAGGAGCGCCGGGGCGTCGCCCGCCGGGCGGGTGAAGTTCATGACGTTCGTGACGATCGGGCGGACGTCCTTGCCGTCCTTCACCCACTGGCCGCGCAGCCGGCCGCACCAGGCTCCGCCGCGCTTGCCGGCTCTCGGGTGGTAATCCGTCGTGAAGAGCGCGAGGAAGGTCCCGTCCGCGTCCTTCACCTCGTACGTGCTCACCTCGGCGTGGTACTTCGGGACGTCCTTCCGCTCGGTGAACGTGATCCCGTAGAGCCGGTTCGCGACGGAGAAGGCCCCTTCGCGGACGCGGTCGAGCGGGAAGTAGGGGCGGAGCTCCTGGTCGTCCAGGTCGAACCGCGCCTTGCGGACCTTCTCGGCGTAGTAGTGCCAGTCCCACGGCTCGAGCTTCGCGCCCGGCACGTCGGCCTGGAGCGCCTTCTCGAGCTCCTTCGCGTCGGCCTTCGCCACCTCGAGCGCCGGCTTCCAGACCCGGTCCAGGAGCTCGTAGACGCGCGCCGGCGTCTTCGCCATGTTGTCGTCGAGGACGAAGTCGGCCCACGTCGCGAAGCCGAGGAGCTTCGCCCTCTCCGCGCGGAGCGCCGCCATCTTCGCGAGGAGCGCCTTGTTGTCCGACTCGTCTCCCTTGTCGCAGCGGGTCGAGTAGGCCGTGAGGAGCTGCCGGCGCAGCTCGCGGTTCTCGGAGAACGTCAGGAAGGGCCAGATCGACGGGTACTGGAGCGTGAACACCCACTTCCCGTCGAGCTTCGCGGCTTTCGCGGCGTCGGCCGCCGCGGCCACGACGCCGGGCGGGAGGCCCGCGAGGTCGGACTTCTTCTCGATCACGAGCCGGTAGCCGTTCGTCTCCTTCAGGAGGTTGTCGCCGAAGCGGATGCCGAGGAGCGAGAGCTCCTGGTTGACCTCGCGGAACCGCTTCCGCGTCTCGGGCGCGAGGTTCGCGCCGCCGCGGACGAAGTCCTTGAAGGTCTCCTCGACGAGCCTCTTCTGCTCCGGCGTCAGGCTCGACGTCTCCCTCTTCTCCCAGACGGCCTTCACGCGCGCGAAGAGCTTCTCGTCGAGCATCATGTCGTCCCGGAGGGCCGACAGGGAGGGGGCGACCTTCTTCGTGATCGCCTGGAGCTCGTCGTTCGTCTCCGCCCCGACGAGCGTGTAGAAGACGTTGCTGACCTTCGAGAGGGCGGTGCCGCCGACCTCGAGCGCCTCGACGGTGTTCGCGAAGGTCGGCGCGGCCGGGTTCGACGCGATCGCCTCGACCTCCTTGCGGCGCTCGGCGATTCCCGCCTCGAAGGCCGGGAGGAAGTGCTCGGCGCGGATCTTCTCGAAGGGGGCCATCCCGAACGGCGTCTCCCACTCCATGAAGAACGGGTTCGTGTCGGTCTTCGCTTCGGCCGGGGGCTGGGCGAGACCCGGCAGCGCCATCGCGACGGTCGCGAGGGCAACGATGCTTCTTCTCATGCGATTCCTCCCTGAGTCCCGAGAGCCGGGCCGGGCGACCCCGCTCCGGGCGGACCCTGCATCTTACGCGGTCGCGCGGAGCGCGGTCGTCGTACGGGAAGGCGTCGGACGGCTCCGAAACCGTTCGTGTTGATTTCGAGGGGCCGCGCCGGTACCGTGACCGGACGGAACCGCGGCGCAGGTCTTCGTCCGTCCGACGAGGTCCCGTCTCCGCACCCAGCAGCTCAGGAGGGAATGATGGGACTCTTCGGATCGATCCTCGCGAAGCTCGGCTTCGGCAAGCCCGAGCCGGCTCCCGCCCCCGACCCGGCACCGGCTCCGCTCCCGGTTCCCCCCGTCGCGGCCCCGGCTCCGGCCCCGGTCGAGCCGCCCGCGCCGGCGCCGATCGCGGTCGTCGACGTCGTCGCCCAGCTCGAGCAGCGCGCCGCGGCGAACCCGCAGAAGCTGAACTGGAAGACCTCGATCGTCGACCTCCTCAAGCTTCTCGAGCTCGACAGCAGCTTCGCCGCGCGCAAGGAGCTCGCCGTCGAGCTCGGCTGCCCCGCGGACTTCATGGGCGACTCGGCGAAGATGAACGTCTGGCTTCACAAGACCGTCCTCGCGAAGATCGCCGAGAACGGCGGCAACGTCCCGAAGGACCTGCTCGACTGAGCGCGGGACGCCCGACGGAAGAGAGGAGACAGCGCATGCAGATCACCGACATCCTCGCCCAGATGGGCGGCCTCCAGTCGATGGCCCGCGAGCTCGGCATCAGCGAGTCGCAGGTCGCGAAGGGGGCCGAAGCGCTCGCCCCGGCGATCCTCGGCGGGTTCAAGAAGCAGGCCCAGGCCCAGCCGACGGGTCTCGAGGGGCTCGGCGGCCTCCTCGGCCAGCTCGGCGGCGGCGGGCTCCTCGACGAGGTCCTCTCGCCTCAGCCGACGAACGTGAACCTCGGCAACGACGTCCTCGGCCAGATCTTCGGCTCGAAGGACGTGAGCCGCGCCGTCGCGCAGAACGCGTCGGCGAAGTCGGGCCTCGACCCGTCGATCCTCAAGAAGATGCTCCCGATGCTCGCGATGCTCGTCACCGGCTTCATGGCGAAGCAGGGGGGCGGGGGAGGGGCGCAGGCCTCCGCGAGCGGCGGCCTCGGCGACCTCCTCGGCGGACTCATGGGGGGCGGTGCGAGCCGTTCCGCCGCCCCGGCCGCCGGGGCTTCGGGCGGCCTCGGCTCGCTCCTCGACCTCGACGGCGACGGGAACGCCCTCGACGACATCCTCGGAATGGCCGGGAAGCTGATGCGCTGAGACCGCCGGGGGACCCGCGACGCGGGGCCCCCGCGTGACACGACCGGTCAGACGGGCCGGCGCCCTTCTTCGTGGGAACGGGGAGGAAAGCGCCGGCCCATCTCGTTCTGCTGCCTCGTGCGGACAGGGCCCCGCCCTCGGTGACGACTGGGAAAGGTGGTACCCCAAGGCATCCCGAGTTGGAACCAACTCCGGGACTTTCTGGCGGAGTTCCGCGCAGTACAGGCTCTGGGCGACCCTGATACCTACGCTACCGAAAGCCCCGCGCGGCCGGGAAGCCCTCGAAGGGCGAATCTGACTGCCACGCGAGATTCAAACCGGGCTCCGGACACTCCCCCTGAACACGAAGACGACCCCGAGGAAGGACCGGACCCGAGACTCTCAGCCCGCTCGGACCCGACCTCATCCTTGCCCGAAACAGAAGCGCAAGCCCCTAAGGAATCCTCTAACTCCACGAGGACGGGATAGAGAGCATGGCCCCCGGCCCTGACCTCCCCAGAGGAAGCCGGAAGACGAAGGCCATCCCGGTCCGCCTCACCCAAGACCTGTTCTGGCCCGTAGGAGCCCCTCAGAGGCCCGACCCCGAGACCCAGAGCTGTCCCGGCTGTGGCTCTCGAACGGTCACCCAGAGGGGCTCCTGTGACCTTGCCCCGTTCTTGCGTCCAGTCTAGTTGAGAGGATTCTCCTGGCAGTAGTGCTGTGGGAACGGAGGGATTCGC
>JAGOBQ010000253.1 GCA_017999215.1 Thermoanaerobaculia bacterium | reverse complement strand
CCTTCCGTCGGGGACCGACCGGGTGCGGGCGGCCGTGGCGGGGACGGACGCGGAGATCGTCGTGAACGTGCAGGGAGACGAGCCGCTGATGGACCCCGAGAACGTCGACCGGGTCATCGAGCACCTCCTCGCGCACCCGGAGGTCCCTCTCGCCACCGTGGCGAAGCCGATCGACGACCCGGCCGCGATCGCGGACCCGAACGTCGTGAAGGTCGTCCGGGGCGACGACGGGAGAGCCCTCTACTTCTCGCGGAGCCCGATCCCGTTCCGCCGGAACGCGGAGGCGGCGCTCCCGACCTGGAAGCACCTCGGGCTCTACGGCTATCGCCGCGAGGCGCTCGAGACCTGGACGAGCCTCCCGCCCCACCCGCTCGAGCGGGCGGAGAGCCTCGAGCAGCTCCGCGCGCTGGCCGCGGGGCTCGTGATGACGGTCCTTCCCGCCGTCGGCGACTCGATCGGGGTCGACACGCCGGCGGACGCGGAAGAGGTCGAGCGGATCCTTCGGAACGAATCGGCGGCGGGCGAGGCGTCGGCAGGCGAGAACGGGGCGCGCGTTGCGAGAGAGGCGGGAGGGGAGCGATGAGCACGAAATACGTTTTCGTCACCGGGGGGGTCGTGTCGGGCCTGGGCAAGGGGATCGCGGGGGCCTCCCTCGCGGCCCTGCTCGAGGCCCGCGGCTTCAAGGTCACCCTCCAGAAGCTCGACCCGTACCTCAACGTCGACCCCGGGACGATGTCGCCGTTCCAGCACGGCGAGGTCTTCGTCACCGACGACGGCGCGGAGACCGACCTCGACCTCGGCCACTACGAGCGCTTCTCCTCCACGATCACGGGCAAGTCGAACAGCATCACCGCCGGGAAGATCTACCAGACCGTCATCGAGAAGGAGCGGCGGGGCGACTACCTCGGCAAGACCGTCCAGGTGATCCCCCACGTCACCGACGAGATCAAGGACTGCATCCGGCGCGTCTCGGCCGACAACGACGTCGTCATCGTCGAGATCGGCGGGACCGTGGGCGACATCGAGTCGCTCCCCTTCCTCGAGGCGATCCGCCAGTTCCGAAAGGACGTCGGCCGCGGGAACGCGATCAACGTCCACGTGACGCTCGTCCCCTACATCGCCGCCTCCGACGAGCTGAAGACGAAGCCGACGCAGCACTCCGTCAAGGAGCTCCTCTCCATCGGCATCCGCCCCGACATCCTCCTCTGCCGCGCCGACCGCGCGATCCCGGAGGAGATGAAGAAGAAGATCGCGCTCTTCTGCAACGTCGACGAGCCGGCCGTCATCACCGCCCGCGACGTCTCGACGATCTACGAGTGCCCGCTCGCGTTCGCGCGGGAGGGGTTCGACCAGATCGTCCTCGACTACCTCTCGCTCCCCCACTCCGAGCGCGACCTGACGAAGTGGGACCGGATCGTCAACCGATGGAAGAACCCGGCGGGCGAGGTGAAGATCGCGATCGTCGGCAAGTACGTGGCGCTCGGCGACTCGTACAAGTCGCTGAACGAGGCGCTCCACCACGGCGGCATCGAGAACAACGTCAAGGTGCGCCTCGAGTACGTCGACTCCGAGGACCTCGAGACGACGGGCTACCCCGAGTCGCTCTCGCGCGCCGACGCCGTCCTCGTGCCGGGCGGCTTCGGGCGCCGGGGCATCGAGGGGATGCTGCGCGCCATCCGGTACGCCCGCGAGACGAAGGTGCCGTTCTTCGGCATCTGCCTCGGCATGCAGTGCGCCGTCATCGAGTTCGCCCGCAACGTCTGCGGCCTCGCGAACGCGAACTCCACCGAGTTCGACGCGAACGCCCCGCACAAGGTCATCTACAAGCTGCGCGACCTGATCGGCATCGAGGCGCTCGGCGGCACGATGCGGCTCGGGAAGTACCCCTGCGAGCTCGCCGAGGGCTCGACGGCGCGGCGCGCCTACGGGGAGCCTCTCATCTACGAGCGCCACCGGCACCGGTACGAGGTGAACCAGGAGTTCCTCCCGGCCCTCCGCGAGGCGGGACTCGCCGTCACCGGCGTCTCGCCCGACCGGAAGTTCGTCGAGATGGTCGAGCTGCCGGACCACCCCTGGTTCCTCGGCTGCCAGTTCCACCCCGAGTTCAAGTCGAAGCCGACCGCGGCCCACCCCCTCTTCAAGGACTTCGTGAGGGCGGCGCGGGCCCACCAGGCCGCGCGCGAGGAAGGGGTCGAGAAGAAGAGCGCTGCGCTCGAGCCCGACCTCGCGGTCCCGGCCCACCTCCCCGCCCCGAACGGCCGGACGGCGTGACGGGAGAGCCGGTGATGCCTCCGCGCGCCGTCGAGCCGTCCCTCCGCTTCGGTGACTGCGGAGAGCGCTGGGGCAACCTGGCCGCGCCCGGCGGCGCGTTCGCGGTGGGAGACGAGTTCGTCTTCGCCGGGGAGGAGGGGCGCCGCGTCGTCCGCCGCGTCCTCCCCTTCCCGGCCGACGCCGCGCGGCGCCTCGTCCACTACGAGAGCGCCCCGGACTGACTCCGCCCGGAGGTCGCGGTAGAGTGCTCCCGAAGATGGAGCTCTTCCCGATCGACGACGCCGAGATGCTGTTCATCTCTCCGGCCATCGAGGACTGGAGCCCGGTCCTCGCCCGAAAGATCGGCTGCGTGATCGACCTCGACGGCGAGGTGGACCACGGCGTCCCGACCCTGCCGAACCACATGCTCTACGTCTACTTCCCGATCTTCGACGAGGACCTCCCCGACCTCGCGCGGCTCGACGCCGTCGCCACGCTCGGGACGCGGCTTCTCGAAAGCGGGCAGCGGGTCCTCTCTCACTGCGGCATGGGCTTCAACCGCTCCGCGCTCGTGGCCGGGATGATCCTCGTTCGGCGCGGGGTGAAGGGCGCCGACGCCGTCGCCCGCATCCGCAGCCGCCGCCCCGGCGCCCTCTTCAACGAGACCTTCGCCGCCTACCTCGAAAGCCTCTAAGAGGTGGGGTCAGGTCTACCATCTACACTCTACGAATTCCCGTAGAGTGTAGATGGTAGACCTGACCCCTTCCTTCCTACTTCTTCTCGGGGGCGGGCGGGGCGGGGCGCGGCTCGCTCGACGGCGGGACGATCCCCTTCATTCGCATGTAGGTGACCATGTTCCCGTAGTGCTCCCACGTGTGGCCGATGGCGAGGCCGACGACGGCGAACTTGTTCGTGTCCATACCGAAGAGCTTCACGGGAGCGGCCACGGCGGCGTCGCCGAGGGCGAACGCGCGGTCCATGTACGCGAAGGAGTCCTCGAGCGCCGCGACGAGCTCGGCCTTCGTCTTCTTCGTCTTCTCGGCCTCGGGAGCGGGCGGCGTCTCGCCGAGGACGGGGCCGGCCATCATGTACGTCGAGTCGGCGAGGTGGCCGACGAATTGCCCGAACGTCTTCACCTCGGGCGTCGCCTGGAAGCCGTAGCTCTCTTCGGGCATCTTCTTCGCGGCGCGGACGGTGATGTCCTTCACGCGGTTCCACGCGACCTTCAGGCCGGTCAGCGCCGGGTCGGCAGGAGCCACGGCGGGCGCGGCGGCGGGCTTCGCCTCCTGCGCGAGCAGGGGCGCCGCGGCGGCGCAGAGGAGCAGCGCGAGAGCGGTCTTCTTCATGGGATCTCCTTCTCTGTCGGATGGACGGCGGAGGTTAGCATCGCGCGGTGAGCCCGACGAAGGAGCCGTGGACCCACCGCGAAGAGAAAGTCGGCGAGCTGCGGCTCCACTGGGTCGAGGCCGGAGAGGGCCCGCTCGTCCTCCTCCTGCACGGCTTCCCCGAGCTCTGGCTCGCCTGGCGAAACCAGCTTCCCGCGCTCGCCGCGGCCGGCTTTCGCGTCGTCGCCCCCGACCTGCGCGGCTACAACCTCTCGGAGAAGCCGAAGGGCGTCTCGAGCTACCGGATGGAGCACCTCGCCGGCGACGTCGCGAACCTCGTCCGGCATCTCGGGTACGAGAAGACGTTCCTCGTCGGCCACGACTGGGGCGGGGCGATCGCCTGGTGCGTCCCGGCGCTCCACCCGGGCCTCGTCGAGAGGCTCGCGATCCTCAACGCGCCGCACCCGATCCTCTTCCGGAAGAAGCTCGCCACGCTCGCCCAGGCGAGGCGCTCGTCGTACGTCTTCTTCTTCCAGCTGCCGTACTTCCCCGAGCGGTCCCTCACGAGCCACCGCGCTGGCTTCCTCGCGCGGATGCTCCGGCGCGACCCGGTCACCCCCGGCGCCTTCTCGCCCGAGGAGATCGAGGCGTACCGCGAGGCGTTCCTGCGGCCCGGCGCGGCGACGGCGGCGATCGACTACTACCGCGCGGCCGTCCGCAGCGGAACGCGCATCCCCGGCCTGCGCCGTTCCCTCGAGAACGTACCGACCCTCGTCCTCTGGGGCGAGAAGGACCGCTACCTCGGCCCCGAGCTCCTCGACGGCCTGGACGCCCTCGTTCCCGACCTCCGCCTCGTCCGGTTCCCCGACGCCAGCCACTGGCTCCCCGCCGACGCGCCCGAACAGGTCAACGCCGAGCTCCTGGAGTTCTTCCGAGATTAGGGGGTCACGAGATTAGGGGGTCAGGTCTACCATCTACACTCTACGGGAATCCGTAGAGTGTAGATGGTAGACCTGACCCCCTCTCTCTAGCGGGCGGCGGCGGCGACGGCTTCGGCGGTGAGGCCGAGGTTCTCGTAGACGGTCTCGTAGGGGGCGGAGGCTCCGAAGCGGTCGAGGCCGATCACGGTTCCGTCGAGGCCGACGATCGCGCCCCACGAGAGCGTCGCGCCCGCCTCCACGGCGACGCGCGCGCGGCACGAGCGCGGGAGGACGCTTTCGCGCCAGCCTTCGTCCTGCGCGAGGAAGAGCTCGATCGAAGGCATCGAGACGACCCGCGCGGCGATCCCGTCGGCCGCGAGGAGCTTCTGCGCGGCGAGGGCGAGGTGGAGCTCGGAGCCGGAGCCGATCAGGATCACCCGGAAGCCCTCGGCGTCGGAGACGACGTAGCCGCCCTTCAGCGCCCCGTCGTTCGGCGGGAGGACCGGGAGCCCCTGCCGCGTGAGGGCGAGCGCCGTCGGGCCGTGCGCCCGCGAGAGGGCGACGCGCCAGCCGGCGGCCGTCTCGTTCGCGTCGGCGGGGCGATAGACGACGAGGCCCGGGGTCGCGCGGAGCGAGGCGAGCTGCTCGATCGGCTGGTGGGTCGGGCCGTCCTCGCCGAGGCCGATCGAGTCGTGCGTGAAGACGTAGACGACCGGCTGCTCCATGAGCGACGCGAGGCGGATCGCCCCCTTCATGTAGTCGGCGAAGACGAGGAACGTACCTCCGAAGGGGCGGAAGCCGTGGAGAGCGAGGCCGTTCAGGATCGCCCCCATGCCGTGCTCGCGGATGCCGAAACGGAGGTACGAGCCGGCGTACTCCCCCGCCTTCACGTCGACCGCTCCCTTCGCCCGCGTGTTGTTCGACGGCGTCAGGTCGGCCGACCCGCCGACGAGCGTCGGGATCGCCGGGACGAGTGCCTCGAGGACGGCGCCGGAGGCCTGGCGGGTAGCGAGCTTCTTCTCCGCCCCGAAGAGCGGGAGCTTCGCTTCCCACCCGTCCGGGAGCCTGCCGTCGAGGAAGAGGTCGAGCTCCATCGCGAGGTCGGGGTGCGCCGCGCGGTACGCCGCGAGACGGGCGTTCCAGCCGGCTTCGGCCTTCGCGCCCCGCGCGGCCGCGGCGGCGAAGAGGGCGCGGACCTCGTCGGGGACGAGGAACTGCGCGTCGGCGGGCCAGCCGAGCTTCTCCTTCGTGAGCCTGATCTCGTCGGCCCCGAGCGGCTCGCCGTGGGCCTTCGAGGTGTCCTGCCGGTTCGGGCTGCCGAAGCCGATGTGCGTCCGGCAGGCGATCAGGGAGGGCCTGCCGCCCTCCGCCTTCGCGGCCGCGATGGCCGCCGAGACGGCGTCGGGGTCGTGGCCGTCGACGCGCGCCACGTGCCAGCCGTAGGCGGCGAAGCGGGCCGGGACGTCCTCCGAGAAGGAGAGCGACGTCGGGCCGTCGATCGAGATGCCGTTGTCGTCGTAGAGGACGACGAGCCTGCCGAGGCCGAGGTGCGCGGCGAGGGCGCACGCCTCGTGCGAGACCCCTTCCATCAGGTCGCCGTCGCTGGCGATCGAGAACGTGAAGTGGTCGACGATCGCGTGCCCGTCGCGGTTGAAACGGGCGGCGAGCATCCGCTCGGCCAGCGCGAGGCCGACGGCCGTCGAGACGCCCTGCCCGAGCGGGCCGGTCGTCACCTCGACGCCGGGCGTCAGGCCGTGCTCCGGGTGGCCCGGCGTCCGGCTTCCCCACTGGCGGAACGCCTTCAGGTCTTCGAGCGCCAGGTCGTACCCCGAGAGGTGGAGGAGGCCGTAGAGGAGCATCGAGCCGTGCCCCGCCGAGAGGACGAAGCGGTCGCGGTCGAGCCAGGACGGGCTCTTCGGGCTGAATTTCAGGAAC
>JAGOBQ010000252.1 GCA_017999215.1 Thermoanaerobaculia bacterium | reverse complement strand
GAAGATCCGATTTCTGGCCGTGGGCTCCATTTCTTCATTGGAGGCCTCAGGTCCGGAGGAAATATAGAATCTGATTGCGAGATTGTCAAGTATGAGGGCGCGAAAATCCTCACGGTGTCGGCCCGCTCGGTCGTTCCCTCGGATTACCCGTAGAAGTTGTTTGTTTAGAGTGCTTTGTATGGCCTGGCCCGTAGGTACTGTCGCGGTCCCTCCTGCGCGGCGCCGAGCTGCTCCGAGGCCGCAAGCGGCCAATGCGGGTTGCGCAGGAGCTCCCGGCCGAGCAGCACGAGGTCTGCATGGCCGGAAACGAGGATCTCCTCGGCCTGAAGCGGCTCGGTGATGAGGCCGACCGCCGCCGTGGCGATGCCCGCCTCCTCGCGGACTTGCGCGGCGAACGGAACCTGATACCCGGGCGCGACCGGGACGACGGCCTTCGGGTGCATCCCGCCCGAGGAACAGTCGACGAGGTCCACGCCCCGGGCTTTCGCCTCGCGGGCGAAGGCGACCGCCTCGTCCGGGACGAAGCCACCCTCGACCCAATCGGTTGCGGAGATCCGGACGAGGAGGGGAAGGTCGGCGGGCCAGGCGGCGCGGACCGCTTCGACGACGCGAAGCGGGAAGCGCATCCTGTGCTCGAGGGAGCCGCCGAAGGCATCGCCCCTCCGGTTCGCGATCGGCGAGAGGAATTCGTGGAGGAGGTAGCCGTGCGCAGCGTGGATCTCGGCGACGAGGAACCCGGCGTCGGCCGCGCGTCGGGCGGCGGCGGCGAAGGCGGCGGCGAGGCGGGCCATCCCGTCGGCGTCGAGCGCCTCAGGAACCTGCCACCCTTCGTCGAACGGCACGGTGCTCGGTGCGAAGACCGGCTCCCACCCGCCGTCCGCCGGGAGCGCACGGCCTCCACCCTCCCAGGGGCGCTTCGTGGAGGCCTTGCGTCCGGCGTGCGCGAGCTGGATGGCCGGTACGGCTCCCTGCGCCGCGAGGAAGGATGCGATGCGCGCGAGCGGCCCGACCTGCCCGTCGGCCCAGAGGCCGAGATCGCCGGGGCTGATCCGTCCTTCGGGCGAGACGGCGACCGCCTCGGTCATGACGAGGCCGGCGCCGCCGACGGCGCGCGCGCCGAGGTGGACGAGGTGCCAGTCGTTCGCGAGGCCGTCGACGGCGGAGTACTGGCACATGGGGGCGAGGCCGATCCGGTTCGGAAGGGTGATCGATCGAAGGGCGAGCTTCTCGAAGAGCGCCATGCCCGAAGCCTACGGCAAGGACGGCCTGCTCCGACGGATAGGCCGACGGGTCGCGGCAGATCGCCGAAGCCGCCGCGAACCCGCGCCTCCCGGCGCCGTATCAGGAAGGGAGATGGTCAAGCTCCTCCTCTGGCTCCTCCTCCTCGTCGTCTGCTGGCCGCTCGCGGTCCTCGCGCTCCTCGCGTGGCCCTTCCTCTGGCTCCTGTCGATCCCGTTCCGGATCGTGGGCGCGCTCCTGGAAGGCCTCGTCGGGCTCGCCCGGGCGCTCTTCCTCCTTCCGGCGCGCCTCGTCGGCGGGCGGGCCCGGGCCTGACGGGGAGCCTCCCGGCACGCTAACCTCCCGGCATGACCGACGCGCGAAACCGGCTCTTCCTCGTCTCGAGCTCCACCATCCACGGCCGCGGCTACCTCGACCACGTTGCCGACGCCCTCGCCTCGTTCCTCTCGGGCGTGAAGACGGTGACGTTCGTCCCGTATGCCCTCGCCGACCGTGACGGCTACGCCGCGAAGGCGCGCGAGCGCTTCGGTGCGCTCGGGATCGAGCTCCTCAGCGTCCACCAGGCCCCGGACCCGCGGGCCGCCGTCCGCGGCGCCGACGCGGTCTTCGTGGGCGGCGGCAACACCTTCCGGCTCCTGAAGTGGCTCCAGGACGAAGGCCTCCTCGGCCCGATCCGGGACCGCGTCGCCGAGGGGATGCCCTACGTCGGCTCGAGCGCGGGGACGAACGTCGCGTGCCCGTCGATCCGGACGACGAACGACATGCCGATCGTCCCGACGGCGAACTTCCTCGCGCTCGGTCTCGTCCCCTACCAGATCAACCCGCACTACCTCGACCCCGACCCGGCCTCCACGCACAAGGGGGAGACGCGCGAGGAGCGGCTCCTCCAGTACCTCGAGGAGAGCCCGGTGCCGGTCGTCGGCCTTCGCGAGCCGGCGTGGCTCCGCGTCGAGAACGGCGTCTCCCGCCTCCAGGGCGAGCGCGGAGCCCGCGTGTTCAAGCGCGGCGCGGCGCCGTTCGAGGTCGAGGCGGGCGCGGAGCTCGAGGCGATCCTGAAGCACTAGGGCGAGGCTAGCAGTCCATGGCGCAGGGCTTTCACGGGCGTTACGTGCTCGCCGCCAGAGTTCCAGAAGGTGCGGCGCTGGGTGTCGCCGGTGACGGTGATATCGAAGCCGAAGACAATTCCTGCGATGCAGTCATCATGTAGCTACCCGGACTCTTGCCACTGCCGCGATGCTCGCTGCGGCCTCCGCAGCGAACTCCTTCAAGACGGTTCCTTCTCCAACCCCTTCGAACCTCTTCTTGACGGCATCGCGCTGCCACAATAGTGTTCTTCGAAGGCCAGAGTCATTCTTCATGCAGGAGGTGCGTGCCAAATGAACGACCCTACGACGTACCGCTCGTATCTGGCACTATTCTTGGGACTGGTTGCGTTCACCACTTTCAACGCTCCGGCCCGAGCAGAGCGCCAGCCGGACCGTGAGCAGGAGATGCCCCTTCGCATCGAGGCGCAACTACGGGTATCCCATCGTTCACCGGATGCGGGACAGATGAACGCGCCGCCGCTGTGGATCGATATCCGCACCATCGCACTGACTAAGGGAGGCACGCTGGATCTCGATCAGCCCGTTCCGTTTCTCCCGGTTCCTGCTGGGGACGAGCCGATTACCTGGCGCTTCTACTTTCGTTCTCACGATCCAGGCCCGTGGGCGTCGGAGGAGGAGACTGCCCAGCTTCCCAGAGGATGCCATACGATCAGGCCGGACTCCGATCTAAGCGCGCCGCCCCCTGACGTGGACTCGGCAAGCGGTGCAGTCCTTGGGATGGTCGTCGATCGCTCGTATGGGTATCACGGCATGACACTCGGCACCCTCTTGAGGGTAGAAGTCCAGCGCTCCTTCGGCTCCGCGGCGCGGACCGGTCGACAGGTATTCTTCGTGTTCGTGCCCGTGGGCGTGTTTCAGGTGGGAAACGAACGCATATGCAAGCTGGACCCCAGGTATCCGAACGCTTTGCCAGAAGTTGGGCAGGAGACGGTCGTCATTGCGCGCGACCCAATGGGCAACGATGGTGAGTTCCTCGTTGGCACCGCGCTGACGTTTCGTCCCGACGGCGCCATCGACGTGGCGCCTCTCGGCAACACTGCTGCGAAGGAGCTCGCGATGAGACTTCCGGCAACGAAGAGCGAGATCCTTTCGACTCTTCAGCGGCGGTTTGAGCGATGAGACCGATGAGACTCTCGCTGATCGGGCTTCTCGCACTTCTGGGGGCCGCCCTCGGTCCCGATGCGTCCGCTCAGTGCGTGTCGGACCTCAGAGGGGTCTACGGCGGGCCCAACTACGTCTACCTCAACGTCCAGCCCAGCATGTGGAACTCGCCCCAGCCGCTGGGAGCTTCGGCGGCTGCGTCAATGTGGACCAATGCGTGTGGTGGCTTCGGTACAGTAATGGGCGTGCCCGTCCCTACGACGACGCCGCCTGCAAGTGGGTCCTATTCGACCCTAAACATCTACTACTTCACGGGCTTTCGTACAGAGAATCCAACGACTTGCGCCGGGTATACGCCGGGCGCGATCTTCGTCTGGGAGTATGCGTACGACACGGCCGGGAATCAGATCTCGTGCGCCGATACGCCGGGCGGGTTCGGGAGCCTCATCGCACATGAGCTGGGCCACTACTATGGTCTGGGGCATGTCGATAACGTCGCGTGCAGTAGCCACATCATGGCAGGGGTGAACTTTCAGCCCCATTACGTTCACGGCGACGAATGCCAGCGAGCGAACGCGCTGAACAACGTGCAGTTGGAAGTATACGTTAGCTACTGCTACGAGGTCTGCGGTACCACATGCGCTAACGACGGCGCGTGTCCCGCGTATAACGGGGGGAGTCCAATCATCCTCAACGTACGCGGTGGCCCGATTCGACTCACGGGGCCGGAGGTGTGGTTTGACCTGCTGAACCGCGGTACGCCCCAGTTGACCGGGTGGACGCGACAAGACTCGGGCACAGCCTTCCTTGTGCTCGACCGCGATGGAAGTGGAGGGATTGAAAGCGGCGCAGAGTTGTTCGGCGACCATACGGTTCTTCCGGATGGCATCTCCCCTCCGAATGGTTACCTCGGGCTCTCGTGGTACGACCGACTGGAGAATGGTGGCAACGCTGACGGGAAGATTGACGCCGCAGACGCTGTATTTGGGAGCCTCCGCCTATGGTTTGACGACAACCATGATGGAGTCTCGCAGTCGTTCGAGCTGAAGGGCCTTGAAGCAGAGAGGATCGTCTCGCTTTCGCTCTCGTATGTCGACGATCGCAGAGTCGATCAGTACGGAAACTCCTTCCGCTTCCGAGGATCGGCCTTGGTCGAGCGACCGCGCGGCAAGACGGAGAGTATCCGAACCTACGACGTCTACTTTCGTGTCGAATAGAGATACGTAGGAATGCCCATGTGAACAGGCAGACTGCCCGTCTCGTGGTCGGCAGAGGAACGGGTGGTCCGTCTGTCTCTTCGAAGTGGCTGGTTGCCGTCTGTTAGTCGTGAGGGACGACGATGCCGGCGAGGCCGAAGTCGGCGAGGCCGGCGCAGGCCTCGTCCGCCTCGTCGCGCGAGCGATACGGCCCGAGCTTCACCCGCGTCAGCCCCTGGTACGGTTCCAGCCAGGGCGACGGGTAGCGTTCCGCGAGGCGCGTCCTCAGCCGCTCGGCGTTCTCGGCGTTCGCGAAGGCCCCGGCCTGGACGGCCCAGGCGGTCGCGGCATCGCCCGGGTCGGATCTCCTGGACCGCGTCCGCCGGCCCGATCCGAGGGAGACGACCGAGAGCGTCACCGGGACGACGCCGTCGGCGACGGCGTCGATCTCGGCCGCGGCGGCGCGCGAGAGGTCGACGATCCGGCCGGCGACGAACGGCCCCCGGTCGTTGACCTTCACCCGGACCGTGCGGCCGTTCTTCTCGTTCGTCACGTCGACGATCGTGCCGAGCGGGAGGGCGCGGTGCGCTGCGGAGATCCGCGTCGGGTCGAAGATCTCGCCGCTCGCCGTCGGGAGGCCGGCGAACTCGGCTCCGTACCAGGAGGCGAGCCCGCGCTCCGTCCCCTCGCCAGCGAGGTCGGGCGCTCCCCGCGCCGGTGGGCGGGACGAGCAGCCGGGGAGGAACGCCGCCGCGAGCGCCAGCGCCACGAGCGCCGCGCGCGACGCCGTCCTCGCCGCGAGCCTCAGACCTTCACCTCGACCGCCCGGCCCTCGAGCGCTTCCGCTCGCGCCGCGAGGAGCGGGTCCACCTCGGCCGCGAGGAACTCCGCGACCTGCGCGGGCGCGCGGCCGAGGAAGAGGCGGGGGTCGGCCGCCGCCGCCACCTCCTCGCGAGAGAGGCCGAACGCCGGGTCGGAGGAGATCCGCTCGAGGAGGTCGTTCTCGCCTCCCGCGGCCTTCAGGCGGTCGCCCGCGGCCTGCGCGTGGACGCGGATCCGCTCGTGGAGCGCCTGCCGGTCGCCTCCCTTCTTCGCGGCCGCCATCAGGACGTTCTCGGTCGCGAGGAACGGGAGCTCCTCGGCGAGTCGCCGGCGGATCACCTCGGGGTGGACGACGAGCCCGTCGACGACCGCCTCCTGGAGGACGAGGAGGGCGTCGGCGGCGAGGAACGACTCGGCGAGCGCGAGGCGCCGGTTCGCGGAGTCGTCGAGGGTCCGCTCGAGCCACTGCGTGGCGTGGGTCCAGGAGCCGTTCTCGGCCGTCGTCAGGATCCAGCGCGCGAGGGCGTTCATCCGCTCGCACTTCATCGGGTTCCGCTTGTAGGGCATCGCCGACGAGCCGACCTGCTTGGCGCCGAACGGCTCCTCGACCTCCTTCAGGTGCTGGAGGAGGCGGAGGTCGTGAGCGAACTTCGAAGCCGAGGAGGCGAGGCCGGAGAGGGTCGAGAGGACGAGGGCGTCCTGCTTGCGAGTGTACGTCTGGCCGGAGACGAGGAGGCGCTTCGGGAAGCCCATCTTCCCGGCCACCTTCCGGTCGAGCAGGTCGGCCTTCTCCGCGTCGCCTCCGAAGAGGGCGACGAACGAGGCCTGCGTCCCCGTCGCTCCCTTGCAGCCGAGGAAGCGGAGCTCGGCGGCGCGGCGCTCGAGCTCGTGGTGGTCGAGGACGAGGTCCTGGAGCCAGAGGCAGGCGCGCTTGCCCACCGTCGTCGGCTGCGCGGCCTGGAAGTGG
>JAGOBQ010000251.1 GCA_017999215.1 Thermoanaerobaculia bacterium | reverse complement strand
GTCCTCCGGGACGCCGTCAGGGCCGGCGCCGAAGACGCGCGCGACGAGCCGACGCTGCAGCCGGAACATCTCCCCGCGGTCGGTCTCGTGGTCGTGCCCGAGCAGGTGGAGGACCCCGTGCACGAGGAGGAGCTGCACCTCCCTCTCGAGGGCGTGACCGCGCCGGCGCGCCTGGCGGGCGGCGTACGGGACGTCGATCGCGACGTCGCCGAGGAGCCCCGGCAGCTCCGCCGGGAACGAGAGGACGTCCGTGGGACGGTCGATCCTCCGGAACTCCCGGTTCAGGCGCCGCATCCGGGCGTCGCCGCAGAGGAGGACGGAGACGGACGCGGCCCGCCTCGGAGCGGCGGCGGCGAGGACGGCCTCCGCCCACGCGGCGACGCGGCGGACGGATGGCCCGATTCGGACCGCGGAGCTCACGTCGACGCGTGGCGCGGGAAGAGGCGGGCGAACGCCGGACCGCGCTGGAGGCTCTTTGCCCACGTCCGGCTACGCTTCTTCCGATGCGGCGCGGACCCGGCCGAGGACGTCGGGATCGGGCTTGCCGCCCTCGAAGGTGTCGTAGGCGTTCACGATCGCCTGGACGATCGGGTGCCGGACGACGTCGCGGTGGTCGAACCGGATGAAGCGGATCGCCTCGACGCCGGAGAGGATTCGCTGCGCCTCCTTGAGGCCGGAGACGCGGCCCGCGGGGAGGTCGATCTGGGTGACGTCCCCCGTGATGACCGCTTTCGCCCCGAAGCCGATCCGCGTCAGGAACATCTTCATCTGCTCGGAGGTCGTGTTCTGCGCCTCGTCGAGGATGATGAACGCGTCGTTCAGCGTCCGGCCGCGCATGAAGGCGAGGGGAGCGATCTCGATCACCTGCCGCTCCAGGAGACGCCCGACCTTCTCGTAGCCGAGGATGTCGTAGAGGGCGTCGTAGAGGGGGCGGAGGTACGGGTTCACCTTCTCGGCGAGGTCACCCGGGAGGAATCCGAGCTTCTCCCCGGCTTCGACCGCCGGGCGGCAAAGGACGATCCTCTTGACCTGCTTCTCGAGGAGCGCCGCCGCGGCCATCGCGACGGCGAGGTAGGTCTTTCCGGTGCCGGCCGGCCCGATCGCGAAGACGACGTCCCGCTCGCCGATCGCCTGCAGGTACTCCTGCTGGCGCACGTTGCGCGGCGCGACGACCTGCCGGAGGGCGGCGCCGACGGAGCGGTTCTCGAAGAAGTCGACGAGCGAGGCGGTGGGGTCGTCCTTGACGATGCGGATCGCGCTCGGCACGTCGGCCTTCTTCGGCACGTAGCCGCGGCCGATCAGCTTCGAGAACTCGGACAGGAGGTGCGCGGCCCGTTCGGTCCCTTCCGGCCCCCCGCTGAGCGAGACGACCCCGCCCCGCGCCGAGATCTCGACGCCGAAGGCGTCCTCCAGGAGCCTCAGGTTTTCGTCGTGGACACCGAAGAGCGCGCTCAGCCCGGATTCGGGCAGGTTCAGGGGGATCGGTCCGTATTGGATAGCGCTGTCTCCTCGCCGAAAGGATAGCGGCGGGCGAGAGCGCCGGTCAAATGGCCTCCCCGCCATAGAATCCGAAGGTGATCCGCCTCTACACCGTCGTCTTCCTCTCGGGAGCCGCCCTGATGGGCCTCGAGATCGCCGGTAGCCGCGTCATGGCCCCCGTCTTCGGCACCTCGATCTTCGTCTGGGGCTCGCTCATCACGACGTTCCTGGCGTCGCTCGCCGCCGGCTATGCGCTCGGCGGCCGCCTCGCCGACCGCCGCCCCCGCGCGTCGCTCCTCGGCGGGATCCTCGTCGGAGCCGGCCTCCTCGTCTGGCTCCTCCTCGCCCGCCCGGCGCCCCTCCTGGCCCTCTGCGCGGCCGCGCCGGTCCCCGACCGGTTCCAGGCGCTCCTCGCCGCGCTCCTCATCTTCGCGCTGCCGAGCGTCCTGATGGGGGCCGTCTCCCCGTTCGCGACGCGCCTGGCCGCGCGCGAGGTCGGGACGATCGGGCAGACGGCCGGCTCCCTCGCCGCCCTGTCGACGGCCGGGTCGATCGTCGGCACCTTCTCGATGACGTTCCTCTTCATCCCGGCGTTCCCGATCGAGCCGATCCTCTTCGGCGTCGGCGCGACGCTCGTCCTCTGCGGCGCCTTCGCCTCCCGGGACGGCCTTCCCGCGCGGCTCGGCATCGCGGCGGCCGGCGTCTTCGCGGCGGCCGCGGTCTTCCTCGTTCGCCCGGAGCGCGTGCCGTCGCCCGTGCCGGACGGGACGGTCGTCTTCCGGAAGGAAACCGCCTACCACCGGCTCCTCGTCGTCGACCAGGGTCCTCGCCGCGTCCTCTTCTTCAACAACCTCGCCCAGGGGTTCGTGAACAGGTCCTCCGGGATGGCGAAAGGTCGAATCTATTCGGACGGCCTCGCCGCCTCGCTCCTGTTCCGGAAGACGCCGGCCCGAAACGCCTTCGTCATCGGGCTCGGCACCGGGATGCTCCCCCGCCTCCTCTCCGAGAAGGCGCCCGGGATCGCCACGACCTCGGTCGAGATCGATCCGGAGGTCGTCCGCGTCGCCGGGGAGTACTTCGCCTTCCGCCCCGACGCCAACGACCGCGTCCTCGTCGGCGACGGCCGCGCGGTCCTCGAGAGGGAGACGGGTCCCTGGGACGCGATCATCCTCGACGCTTACTTCTCCGACAGCCTCCCGTTCCACCTGACGACGCGGGAGTTCCTCGAGCTCTGCCGCGAGCGCCTCTCGCCGGACGGCGTCTTCTCCGCGAACTTCGTCGGCGCGCTGATGGGCCGGGACCAGAGGCTCTTCTGGTCGTTCGTCCGTACCGCCCGCGAGGTCTTCCCGGCCGTGGCGATCCTCTCTTCGGAGCTCTCGTCCGGGAAGCCGGTCTTCCAGAGCAACGCGATCCTCGTCGCCTCCTCTTCCCGCGACCGTCTCTCGAAGGAGCGTGTCGTCGCCGAGGGGGATCGCCTCGCCGCGGCCTTGCGCCACCCTCCGATCGCCGAGTGGGCCCGCGAGTACCACGAGGGCGAGCTGCGGACCGACGGGGTCCCCGTCCTCACGGACTCCTTCAGCCCGACCGACGCTCTCCAGCACCTCGGACGCTGAGGCCGGGCGCCCGCCCGGAAAAAAATTGGCCCGGGCGGGAGCCCGGGCCGATGTGAGGGGTGAGCCCGACGGTTTCGGGCTTGGGGGTCTTTCTTCAGGCCGGCGTTACGGGGCCGGCTGGCCCGCGACGAACGTCGCGTCCTCGGACCGGTTGTCGATCACGGTCGCGTACGCCCCGACGACGGCCGTGCCGCGCGGGTTGTCGATCACGATGGTGGCGCGCGACATCTCGCCGGTCGTCAGGCCGGCGAAGAGGTTGTCGTTGCCGATCTGCACGAACGGCGCGTCGGCGTTCAGGCCGACGGAAGAGATCTTCTTCGACTCGCGGCCGAAGGAATCGAGGACCCTGACGTCGACCTGTGCGCTTCCGGTCGAGCCGGGCGTCAGGAAGAGCGCCAGGTTCGTCCGATAGTCCCTGTTCGCCTCGAGCCCGGAGAGGACGACGCGCTGGCGGGAGCCCTGCGCGCTGATCCCGTCCTCGTAGGCGAAGCCGTCGAGCTGGAGGCCGATCGACCCCTTCGCCGTCTCCATGTAGGTCTTGCCGACGACGACGAGGTTCTCCGTCGGAGCGGCGTCGTCCGCGGCGGGCGCGATGTCGACGAACGAGTCGGCGTACCCGGCGACGTCGCTCGCATCGAGACCGAGCCAGGTCTTCACGAAGTCGACGGCGACCTTCATCTCCCAGGGCTTGAAGACGAGCGTGTTCTCCATCGTGGCCCGCCCGGCGGCGCCGACCTTCTTGTAGGAGTAGGTCACGCGGACTCGGCGCTCCTTCGCGCTCGGGTTGAGGACGGCCACGTCGCTCATCCAGAACGGACCGCTCTTCCCCTGGACCCGGACGACGCCCGGGAGCCTGAGGCGGGGCGAGGGGCGCGGCGCCGGGGTGACGACGATCGAGTCGCCGGTGCCGTTGTCGATGACGGTGGCGTACGGATAGATGCCGGAGCCCTTGCGGAGCTTCACCTCGGCCGAGAAGTCCGACGTCGGAGTGGCGTATCCCGCGCCGCCCATCGCCGCCCCGCCGGCGGCCGGCGGGGCCGACAGGACGGAGCCGATCTGCTTGACGCCCCGCGCCTCGACCGTGATCAGCGCCGGCACCCCGAGCACGTTCCCGTTGACGTCGCGGAAGACGACCTCGACCTCCGCGGTCTCGCCCTTCAGGTTCGCGACCGCGAGGTTCGTGCGGAAGACGTCGTCGTGCCGCAGCCCGGCGAGGACATTCCCTCCCCCGGCGGACTGCGGCTGGACGCCCCCGGCGACCGAGAGGGCGGGAACGGAGAGGCCGAACGTGCCGACCTCGTCGGCATTCGCGGCGTTGTAGGTCCGGCTCACGATGACGGGCGGCACCGGGATCTCGTCGCCGCGGACGAGGACGACGCCCCAGGCTCCCTGGTCGAGAAGGAAGAGGCTCTTCAGGACGTTCGTGTACGACTTCGTCTCGCCGGCGACGAGCGCCTGCGGGATCCAGGTGACCTTCGTCGCGCCGTCCCAGGTTGCTCCGGCGACGTACGCGAGCGACACCGTCGCCGTCGTCGTTCCGGGGTTGTGGATCGAGAGGTCGGACTGCCACTTCACGCCCGCGCCGTTGTCCGTGTAGGCCATCCCGCCCGCGACCCAGAGGAGCGGATCGGGCGGCGGCTTCACGGTGAAGACGGTCGGCGAGGCCGTCGAGACCGTTCCCGGCACGCCGTTGCGCGCCACGGTGAGCTTCACGGCGAAGGTCCCGCCGCGGGTGAACGAGTAGTCCTTCGGGGACCCCTGCGCGAGCGGCGTGCCGTCGCCGAAGTCCCACGTGTAGGTCGTCGCCTGGTCGGCGCCGGTGAAGCGGATCGGCTTGTTCGGCTCGACGGCGGAACGGTTCACGTTCGTCCCGTCGGCGTACTGGTAGGTGTAGTTCCCCGTGAGGGGCGCTCCGGTCGATCCCTTCACGCTGAGGGAGTACTGTTTCTGGTTCGCCCCGTTCGTGAGCGTGACCGTGTAGCTCGCGTCGACGGCGGGGGTGTAGACCTTGACCGGGCTCGCCTCCGCGGAGGAGGTCCCGTCCCCGAAGACCCAGGAGACGTCGCCCGTGGCGCCGCTGGCGGTGAACTTGAGGCGCTGCCCCGCCGTCGCCGGCCCGAAGACCGTTCCCGAGCGCGCGAGCGCCGTGCCCGTGTCGGCGTCCGCGATGGCGAAGTCGAGGAAGCTCTGGCCGCTCGAGGGAGAGACGTTGACCGGGTAGCTCTTCGAGCAGCCGCCCGCCGCCGTCAGCGTCGCCGTGAAGGTCTTCATCTCGAGACCGGTGATCGTGTAGGTGTAGCTCGCCGGGCTCCCGGCGGCCGTGGCGCCGGTCCCGAACGCCCAGCTCGGCGTCCCGGTCACGTTCGAGGCCACGAACGTCAGCGGCTGGCCGCTGACCGCGTCATAGGCGCGCGAGAACGGGTCGAAGGAGAGCTTCGCCCCGGTGCTGTCGTTGATGACGAAGTCGCAGGTGCCCGAAGAGGTCGTCCCGACGGTGACGAAGACGCTGGCGGAACGGGTGGCGCTCGCGCTGTCAGTCGCCGTGCAGCGAACGGTCTTCGTCCCCTCCGAGTCGAACGAGTGCGTGGTGTTGCCCGAGGAGTTCGTCACGTTCGGGGTCCCGTCCCCGAAGACGAAGGTGTAGGAATAGGGGCTCGTTCCGCCGGTCGCGCTGCACGAGACCGTGACGGTCTGCCCGACGGCGACCGCGGACGGGTTCGCCCAGATCGAGGAAATGGAGAGGGCCGGAGGGGTCGTCCCGCCCCCGCCGCCGAGCGGCGCCTCGACCGCGAGGTTCGCCGTCGCGTCGACGCCGTAGCCGCGGAGCGTGACGATGTAGTCGCCGCGGGTCGCGATCGAGAAGCTCGCCCCCTGCGACGTCCCGATCTGGGTGACCTGTCCCGTCTCCGTGTTCGTGTGGATGAACGAAGCGCCCTGCGGAAGGGCGGCCTCTCGAACGTCGTTGACGTAGGCGTAGGCGCGCGCCGTCTGGCCCGTCGACAGCGAGTAGGCACCGGCCCACTTGGAGAGCTCGGTCGTCCCCGTCGAGTTGAAGATCTTCACCGTCGGGACCGATCGGATGACGGTGAGCGGCGCCCACTGCCCCTGGTCGGGCCAGGTGGCGGTCAGCGCATCCCCGCAGTTGCCCGTGGTCGTATAGCTGTAGCGGATCCGGACCCCGTACGTCCCTTCCTGCGGCATCGGGATCGAGACGAGTCCGGTCCCGGTCGCGGGGAACGGATTCGTCGCCACGAAGCCGACTCCCGCGTAGCTCCCCTCGCTGCAGCTGCTGCCGCTGACGGTGCAGAGGTCGAAGGTGAAGCCGCTCGTGCCCCCGCACGGCGTCGCCGCCGAGCCCTTCTTCGAA
>JAGOBQ010000250.1 GCA_017999215.1 Thermoanaerobaculia bacterium | reverse complement strand
TTGTAGTGCGTGAACCAGGTCGGGATGATCGTCGGCACGCCGGGGAAGCGCTTGTCGAGGTCGGCGAGGCTGCTCACCTTCGCGAACGGCCCCGACTGCATGACGAGGACGACCTTGTCGTCGATCTCGCCGTTGTCGAGGAGCGTCAGGATCCCGATGGGACGTGCTTTGACGACGGAGCCGATCGGGACCGTCGGGCCGAGGACGCAGACGTCGAGCGGGTCGCCGTCGCCCCCCTTGCTCTTCGGGAGCATCGAGCGCGGGATGAGGCCGTAGTTGCACGGGTATCCGAGGTACTGGACGAAGCGGGGCTTGCCGTTCTTCTGCTCGAGCTCGAGCATCCCCGTGTCCTTCGTCGTCTCGTACTTGGCGGTCGTTCCCGCGGGGATCTCGATGACGGCGTTGACCGTGCCGTCGAGGTTGATCGGGTCGTAGTCCGTCAGGAAGTTCGCTTCGCCCCTGAGGACCGATACGTGGGGGGTGACGCCCTCGGCCGCGAGGGCCGGGGCGAACGCGGTGGCCGCGAGGGCGAGCGCCAGCGAGAGCGCGGCGAACGGGGTCTTCTTCATGGTCTCTCGGCTCCTTTTGCTGTCTTCACTCATCGCCGCGGCGTCAGGACGGATCGTCGTTGTGGGCCGCCTTCGCCTTCTTCTTCTCCGGCGCGGCGGGGGCGGAGGCCTTCGGAGCCTCGACGGCGACGGCGGGCGCGGCGACGGCGGCCACGGCGACCGGCGCGTCGGTGCTCCCCATCGCGGGAGCGCCCGGCAGCACCGCGACATGGGGGCGCTTCTTCTTCTTCTCGTCGTCGTAGCGGAGGTCAGGGCTCTTCATCAGCTGCTCGCGGAGGTCGGCCGGCGCGTATTCGAGCAGGTAGAGGGCCGGGCCCCAGGCCACGCCCTGAGTGTCGACGACCTGCCGGATCAGGTTCGCGGCGTTCGCGAGCTGCTGCGGCGTCCGGTCCTTGTTGTGCTTGCTGTAGCGGCCCGACTTGTTGTTCGTGGTGTAGGTCTTCGTCTCCTTGTCGAAGAGGATCTCCCCGCTGATCCGGCCGGGGGCGCCGGCGAGGGACGAGACGTGGCCGAAGTTCTCACGCGTCCCGGGCTTCTTCTCCGACTGGTCCTCGGGACGGAAGAAGCCGTTCGGGTAGGTCCGACCGAGCGGATGGGCCACTTCGGGGATGATCGTGACCCGCCCCTCGGCGTCGATGACGTAGTTGTACGGGGCCATCTTCGCGTCGAGGATCGCGGGGAACTCCCTCGTCGCGACCTGGAGGTAGGGGTTGACGAGGACCTTCCCGGTCCTGTCGGCTTCGTAGTGCTTGATGTACGCGGGCTGCGAGGCGACGCCGTAGAGCTCGTCGAGCGGGTCGCCCACCGGGCCGGCCGCCGCGGCCGCGGCGACGCCGAGCGGCCGGTTCATCAGCTTGCGGACCTTCGAGCCGCCCCACTTCTCGCTCTCGGGCATCGCGATCCCCGCGAGGTCGCCGTGCAGGACCTTCAGCAGGAACTTCTCGCCCGCCTCGTGGACGGGGGCGATGTCGTAGAAGTAGAGGTCCGAATAGCCGTAGGAGAAGTCGTAGAGGTACGGGGCTCCGCCTTCCTTGTCGGCGAAGGCCTCCATCGAGACGCCGCACGGCTCCGTCCCCGGAAGGACGACCGCACCCGGCTTGACGCGTGTCGAATAGGCCCTCTTCCCGACGAACGCGGTGTCGGCGGGGAGACCGATCGACAGGAGCTCCGGCACGAACCGGCCGAAGTCGGCGAGCGTCATCTTCCCGAGCGCCTCGACGGGGACCGTGAACGTCGCGCCCTTCTCGATGTACTCGCGGAGCTGGCCGCCGGGGCCGATGCCGACGTTCCCCTCGGCCTCGACCTTCACCTTCTCGCCCCCCGTCACCGCGAGCGGGGCGGCCATCGCGATGCGGGCGTCCTCCTTGACGCACTTCACGTTGACGGCGACGTCCTTCCCGGGCTTGCCGTCGACGAACTTGTTCGTGACGCGGATCTGGTAGCCGGCCTTCCAGAGCAGCTGGTCGGGAGTGTCGAGGTACTCCTTCGTCGCGAGCTCGACCTTGAAGGGGCTCTTCTCCTTCTCGGTGACCTCGAACCCGTTCTTCTCCGCGGCCGCCCGGACCTTCTTCCAGACGTCCCGGAAGGCGTCCTCGGGCTTCGCCTTCATCTTCGCCGGGTCGATCAGGAACTTGTACTCGCGCCCGCCCACGTCGTCGAGCACCGGCGCCCGGTACTTCTGGATGGTCTGAACGTAGAGCGGCTTCGCCTCGTCGGCGGCGACGGCGACGCCGGCGCAGCCGAGGACGAGCGCCAGGCCCACCGCGGCCGAGACGACTCTCTTGTGCATTCCCAACCCTCCTCGCGACTCTCTCCCGGCTCCACGCGCTTCCGGGTCCATCCCGTCCACGGGCTCGCCGGATCTGGGTCTTGGCTCGCAATGGCCGGGCCATCCTTCCCCGCGCCGCGGACCCGCGCGGGACGCGGGTCTCGGACGTCCCGCGCCGGCCCGTGGCCTCGCGGCGCGCGGAATCCCGCACACGCCGTGCGGGGTTCCGCTCACTCCCTCGCGGCGCCGAGGCCCAGGCTCTTCATCCGGTCGTAGAGCGTCCGGCGCGCCATGCCGAGAATGGCGGCGGCCTCGGTGACGTTCCCGCCCGTCATCGCGAGGACGCGCTCGACGTGGAGGCGCTCCATCTCCTTCATCGTCAGGAGACGGCCGTCGTCCCGCGGCGGAGCCTTCGGCACGGCGTCGAGGCCGAGCCCGGCCGCGTCGAGCGCGTCGCCCTTGACGAGGATCATCGAGCGCTCGATCACGTTCGCCAGCTCGCGGATGTTCCCGGGCCACGGGTAGCGCCGGAGGACCTCCTCCGCGTCGGGCGTGAGGCGAGCCACAGGGCGCCCCATCCGTCCGCAGACGCCGGCGAGGATGTCGCGCGCGAGGACGAGGATGTCCTCGGGGCGCTCGCGGAGCGGAGGAATCCGCAGCGTGAGCGTGGAGATCCGGTAGTACAGGTCGTCGCGGAACCTCTTCTCCCTCACCATCGACTCGAGGTCGAGGTTCGTGCTCGCCACGAGGCGGATGTCGACGTGCCGGTCGCGGACGTCGCCGAGGCGGCGGAACGTCTTCTCCTCGAGCGCCTTCAGGAGCTTCGGCTGGATCGCCGGGTCCATGTCGCCGATCTCGTCGAGGAAGACGATCCCGCGGTGGCCGACCTCGAGGAGGCCCGGCTTCGGGTTCACGGCTCCCGTGAACGCGCCCCGCTCGTGGCCGAAGAGCTCCGATTCGAGGAGCTCCCGCGTCAGCCCCGCGCAATTCAGGTTGACGAAGGCCTCCTCGCGCCGCGGACCGTTCGCGTGGATCCATCGCGCGAGGACCCCCTTCCCCGATCCGGTCTCACCGAGGATCAGGACGGGACTGTCCCACTCGAGCATCAGGCGCGTTCGCTCGTCGAGCCTCCGGATCTGCGGGCTCGTCCCGGCGAACGGGTCGAGGAGGCCGGGCTGGGTCCGCGCGACGATCTCCTGCCGTTTTCGGAGGCGCTGCTGCTGCAGGAGGCGCTTGAGGAGCACGAGGAGCGCCTTCGACTCGACGGGCTTCGTGAGGAACTGCTCCGCGCCGTCCTTGATCGCGCGGACGGCGAGGTCGATCGAGCCGTGCGCCGTCAGGATGACGAACGGAGTCTCTTCGGAGAGCTTCTTCACCTGCGGAAGGATGTCGAGCGACGTCCCGTCGGGGAGGCTGTAGTCGGCGACGACGACGTCGTGCCCGACGGCCCGGAAGCGTTCCATCGCCTTCTGGCAGCTGTCGGCCTCGTCGACGTCGAGACCGTTCGCCCGGAGGAAGGCGGCCATCCCGTGGCGGACGGCGGGGTCGTCCTCGATCAGCAGGACCCTGGGCTCAGGCACGCGCGCCTCCCGCCGCGTGGAGCGGCTGATGCGGGGCCGGAAGGCGGACCGACACGCAGGCCCCGCCCTCCGGGCGGTTCGACGCCGAGGCGACGCCGCCGTGCTCCTCGACGACGCGCTTGACGATGGAGAGGCCGAGTCCGGTCCCTCCGCGGCGCCGGGTGAAGAAGGGCTCGAAGGCCCTCGAGAGCGTCTCGGCGTCGAAGCCGCCCCCCGAGTCCTCCACGGTAAACGTCCACCAGTAGAAGCCGTCCGAGAACGTGCGTCGGGACGCGACGCGGACGGTCGCCCCTTCCGGGGAGTGGAGGATGGCGTTCTCAAGGAGGTTCCGGAAGACCTGGTGTATCCGGCGACCATTCAGCGGGAGGAGGAGCGAGGGCTCCTCCAGGTCGACGACGACGGCGCACGAACGGTCCGCGGCGAGCTTCTCGCACGCGTGGACGGCGCTCTCGACGAGGCTCCGCACGAGCTGGGGCTCGGGGTTCAGCGTCCTGGGCTCGCCGTAGTCGCGCAGATCGTTCACGAGGCTCGCGATCCGCTCGGCGCTCTCGCGGAGCGCGGAGACGAACGGGACGTAGCGAGGATCCTCGCCGAACGTCGCCTCGAGAGCGTCGAGGTTGATGAGGATCCCGTAGACCGGGTTCCGGATCTCGTGGACGACGCCGCCGACGAGCGCGCGCAGCGCCTCCTCCGCGCGGCGCCGCTCGGTGATGTCCGTGCACATCCCGGCGACGCGGGCCGGCCGGTCACCGTCCCACGCGACGACCTTCCCGGCGTCGAAGACCCAGATCCACTCGCCGTTCCGCGTCCGCAGGCGGTACTCCGCCTCGAACCGCGGGACGCGCCCCTCCAGATGCGCGCTCATCGCGGCCTCGATCTGCCTCCGGTCGTCGGGATGGATCCGCCGGAGCCCGGCGTCGAAGGTGTCCTCGATGCCTCCGGGCGGGAGGCCGAGCATCTCGAACCAGCGCGGGCTCCGGTAGACCTTGCCCGCGCCGAGGTCCCAGTCCCAGAGCCCCTGCTGCGTCCCCTCGAGAGCGTGGTTCAGGCGCTCCTCGCTCGCACGGAGCGCCGAGAGCGCCTCCTGGAGGGCGGTCACGTCGCGCGAGATCCCGGCGATCCGGTGGATCCGCCCCCACTTGTTCCGGACGGGAGTGAGGATCGTCTGGAACGCGCGCGTCTTCCCGTCGACCGTGTGCTCCTCCTCGAACGGGAGCGGAAGCCCCTCCTCGAGGACACGTTCCAGGTGCGGGAGGAACCGGGCGAAGGCGTGCTCGCCGAGGCACTCCCGGACCGGACGGCCCGCGAAGCCGGGGCTGAGGAACCCCGCCCCGGCGTTGAGCGGCGGGTTCACCGTCTCGAATCCCATCGCGCCGTCCTCGGCGACCCCGACGACGTAGATCCAGTCGAAGACGTTCGGCACGACCGTCTCCGGCGGCGTCTCGCTCCCCTCCGCCGAGGGGCTCGCCGCGGCGGCGGAGTGCTGCGGGACGAGGGCGTCCCTCCGCGCGCGGGCCCTCTCCAGCGCCTCCCGGAATCCCGCGACCCCCGGGAACGCTTCCTGGAAGCCCGCCCGGAGCATCTCGGCGACGCGCTCCGATCGGCCCCGCGGGAGGTGGACGAGGGCCGGCACTCCCGGGTGACCCGCTCGGAACGCCCGGACCCTCTCCGCGAACGCGCCGCTCCCGTCGTCTCCGGCGACGATCACGTCCTCCGGTCCGCACGGGCAGGCTTCGAGCTCCGCCTCGCTCCACGAGGCGACGTCGACGACGGCCGGAATCGGATCCAGCGAGCGCGCGAGCGCGCGCGCCGTCCGACGTTCGAGACCCATCGTGAGGATTCGCCACCCGCCCCCCGGCTCGTCCGTCTCCGTCATCGCTCTCCTCTGTCGGCTGTCGGCGCTCCCGGCCGCTCCCGGCCTCGCCCTGCCGGGCTCCGCGGAACGCAAGGGCCGGACCATCGCCGCGACGGCTCGGGACACGGGGCCCCGCCCGACCGTCCATCGTAGCCCCGCGGGGCCTTCCGGGATCGGAGCGTCGGGCGGGCGGACGCCCGGACCATCCGGCCGTCCGTTCGAAGGAGGCGGCTCGCGTCCGTTCTGCCGTCCGGCCGCCGACGCGACGGGCTAAGATCGGCGCTGCGGAGATCCCGATGAAAGACCGAGCCGCTCTCCCGCGCGGGGCGACGTCGCACCTTCGGGCCGTCCTCGCCGCCCTCGTCGTCGCGTTCGCCGGCTGCGGCGGCGGTAACTCGACGCAGGCCCCGCTCCCCTCCGGCACCCCGAAGCCGCTCGGCGGAGCCAGCGCGCTCGAGCTCTTCCCGGCGCTCTCGCCCGGGGGCGACGAGCTCGCCTCGTCGGTGATGACGAACGGGAAGCTCGAGATTCACGTCCGCTCGCTCTCCGGCGGGCCGGGACGCCCCCTCACGCGCGACGGCAAGAACAACGTGCAGCCCGCCTGGTCGCCCGACGGCCGCCTCCTGGCCTTCCATTCGAAGGACCGCGGGGGGATCTGGGTCGTGCCGGCCACCGGAGGCTCCGCGCGCCTCCTCGCGAGCT
>JAGOBQ010000249.1 GCA_017999215.1 Thermoanaerobaculia bacterium | reverse complement strand
CGGCAGCCGGGCGGCGGCCGGATGGCGCTGAGAAGCCGTCGCCGGTCCGCGTCTCCCGAACGTCCCCTCGCGTGACGCACGGCACGCTCGAGCGACCCGGGAGACGTCGCCCCGGAGGCGAACCGGGACCATATTGAAGGGGAGGAATCCGGGAAGGGGCGGCGGACACGGAAACGGGGGTATCGCGTGGGCAGCTACGTCCAGCAGAACCGGAAGATCCGCGTCACGACCCCGATCGGAGAGGACGTCCTCCTCCTGAAGTCGTTCGAGGGGACGGACGAGCTCTCCCGGCCGTTCCGCTACCGGCTCGAGATGATCGCGGAGAACAAGGCGAAGGTCCCCTTCGACGGGCTCCTCGGACAGAAGGTGACCGTCCACCTCCTGCTGCCGGACGAGGCGAGCGAGCACCACGTCAACGGCGTGTGCGTCCGGTTCGCGCAGGCGGGACGCGACGAGACCTTCACGCTCTACAGGGCCGAGCTCGTGCCGGAGTTCCAGCTCCTCTCCCACAGGGCGCGGAGCCGGATCTTCCAGCGGAAGTCGGTGCCGGAGATCCTCAGGCAGGTGATGAAGGGAGTCACGGTCGACTGGAAGCTGCAGGCGACCTACGAGAAGAGGGACTACTGCGTCCAGTACCGGGAGACCGACTTCAACTTCGCGTCCCGGCTGATGGAGGAGGAGGGGATCTTCTACTTCTTCCGGCAGGAGGACGGGACGCACACGATGGTCGTGGCCGACGCCTCCTCCGAGTTCCCCGCGCTGCCGGGCGAGAGCGAGATCGTCTACGAGGAGGTCGAGGGCGGCACCCGCGACGAGAACCGGATCTGGGCCTGGGAGCGGGCCCAGGAGGCGCGTTCGGTCCGGTACGTCCTGTGGGACCACTGCTTCGAGCTGCCGCACAAGCACCTGGAGGCCGAGGAGCCGATCCTCGACTCCGTCTCCGCCGGTCGCGAGCCGCACGCGCTCGCGGTCCAGGGCTCCGAGGAGTGGGAGCTCTACGACTGGCCGGGGGAGTACGCGCAGCGCTTCGACGGGATCAACCGCTCGGGCGGGGAGCAGCAGGACGAGCTGCAGAAGATCTTCCACGACAACGCGCGCACGGCGGGCCTCCGGATGGACGAGGAGGCGGCCCTGGCCGTGGAGATCCGCGGCTCGAGCAACGTCAAGCACCTCGCGGCGGGCCACACGCTGACGCTGAAGAGGCACTTTTCGGGCGACGGGGCGTACGTCCTCGCGTCGGTGACGCACCGGGCGACGTTCGGGGCCGACTACCGCTCCGGGAAGGACGAGGCGCTCGCCTACGCGAACGCGTTCACCTGCTTCCCGACGGCGCTCCCGTTCCGGCCGAGGCGGCGGACGCCGAAGCCGGTCGTGCCCGGGAGCCAGACGGCCGTCGTCGTCGGACCGAAAGGGGAGGAGCTCTTCACGGACAAGTACGGGCGGGTGAAGGTCCAGTTCCACTGGGACCGGGACGGAAAGCACGACGAGGACGCGTCCTGCTGGGTGCGCGTCGCCCAGCTCGCGGCGGGACGCCGGTGGGGAACGTCCTTCTGGCCGCGGATCGGCCAGGAGGTGATCGTCGACTTCCTCGAGGGGGAGCCGGACCGGCCGATCGTCGTCGGGACCGTGTACAACGCCGACCAGATGCCGCCGTACCTCGGGCAGGGGCCGGACGGCAAGCACCGGAACGACAACCGGGTCTCGGGGATCAAGACGAGCACGACGGCGGGGGGAAACGGCTTCAACGAGCTCCGTTTCGACGACGCGAAGGGGGCGGAGCAGCTCTTCGTCCACGCCGAGCGGGACCTCGACGTGCGGGTGAAGAACGACGCGCGGGAGAGCGTCCTCAACGACCGGCACCTGACGGTCGGGCACGAGGGCGACGGCGGGAAGGCCGGCGAGTACCGGGAGCACGTCCTCAAGGGGAAGCACGTCGCCGTCGACGGCGCGCTGCAGGCGCGCTACGGCGAGGCGAAGGTCCTCGTCGGAGGCGGGGACGAGGGGGGAGACCTCGACCTCTACGTCGAGGGGGGGCTGAAGACGACCGTCGACGGCTCCGCGAACGAGCACGTCAAGGGGGACCGCGTCGTCAGGATCGACGGGAACGCGGGCGTGAAGGTCACGCGGAACGCGGGGCTTCTCGTGGACGCCCGCCTCTCGCTCCGGGCGAACGAGGAGACTCACCTCTCGAGCGCGGGCAAGGTCGTCATCACGGCGCCGGAGATCACCGTCGGCCGCTCGGCCAGCTCCTTCATCAAGATCGACGCGTCCGGCGTGACGATCGTCGGCCCGCAGGTGAGGATCAACAGCGGCGGTGCGAAGGACGAGGGCTGGCAGCTGGAGCCGCCCGAGCCCGCGGAGGCGGCGAAGGCTTCGCCGGCCGAGCCGGCCGAGGCGGACGACGCGAAGACCGGGCAGAAGTCGAGCTGAGGAGGGGAGCGATGGCCCAGGCCGCGCGTCTCGGCGACAACCACACCTGCCCGACGGCGAACCCGGACGGGAGCCCCCACACCGGGGGGCCGATCGCGCTCGGCGACGCCACGGTGCTGATCGAGTACATGCCCGCGGCCCGCCTGGGCGACCAGGCGACGTGCCTCGGCCCTCCGGACATGATCGCCACGGGCGCCGCGACCTGCCTGATCGGCTACATGCCGGCGGCGCGCGTCGGGGACACGACGGTGCACGGAGGGTCGATCGTCGTCGGCTGCACGTCGGTCCTCATCGGAGACTGATCGCCCGGCTCGTCGCGTCTGCGCCCCCGCGGCGGGCGGAGCGTGAAGCCGCGTCCGGTCAGATCCAGAGGCCCGCGAGCTCCGCGTGCGGCTCGGCGATCGACTGGAAGATCGCGAGGCGGACGATGTCCGTCCCCTTCATCGTCAGGAGCGGCATCAGCCCCTTCTCCGCTACGGCCTGCATCGCGCGGACGGTGAAGAGCGCCTCGGCGCACGGCACGGCGCGCTTCTCGCCGTCTTCCTCGACGAGGGCGAAGGGGAGGCCGGAGATCTCCTGCGCCGACCCGGGGCGGAGGCTCCAGCCGTCCTCGAGAAACGCCTCGCCGAGAAGCAGCGCCGTCGCGAGGGACGGGCACCCCCAGAGGTACTCCTCGTGGCTCGGCGGCGAGGAGAGCTCCTCGAAGTCGAACGCGTCGACGGCGTTCGTCTCTTTCCCCCAGGGGAGCCTGAGGAGGAGCCGCGGGAGGGCGAGGCCGACGAAGCGCGCCTCGGGGAGCCGGCGGAGCGCCGCCCAGGCTTCGGACCCCTCGCCCGTGGGCTCGGTCCAGTCGTCGGGGTCGGGCGTCTCCGCGAGCGAGGCGCAGCCGACGAGTCCCGGCTCGGCCCCGGCGAGGACGGTCGTCCCCGCCTTCGCGGCGATTCGAGCGAGGCGCCCGAGCGCCTCCGCGTCCTCGCGCGACGGCCCGAACGAGTCGAGGAGAACGAGGGCGGCCCACGCCAGCCCGCCGGGCGTGCCGACGGTCTTCTCGACGAGGAGGCGGTGGAGACCGGTCCGCCCGAGGTCGTCGCCGGCGAGGAGGTCGGCCCGGAGCTCCTCCGGCGAGAGGTCGACGAGGTGGAGCGTGAGCGGGCCGTCGACGTCGAGCCGCCGGACGAGGAAGTCGACGCCGCGCCAGCTCGCCTCGAGGCCTCGGAACGCACCGTTCCGGAGGATCGTCCTCATCAGCTCGGTCGGTCCGTCGGGGCCGGCCTCGACGAGCGGTGTCTCCTCCCGGGGCGCGCCGTCGAGGATCCGGTCGAGGAGGCCCGCCGCGGGCCGGGCGGTCTCCCGCCGGCGCGCCTCGGCGGCGGCGGCGTCCTTCAGCGCGCCGAAGCGCGCGACGCGCGCGAAGAGGGTGTCCGGGAGGAAGTCGTCCAGCTCGCGGAAGCGGAGGACGTCGCCGTCCCTGAGCCGCACCTGCGGCTCGAGCCGGGCGATCGTCGCGTCGAGAGAGTCGAGGTCGACGCGAAACAACTTCCGCTCGCCGAGCGCGGAGCCCGTCTCGGCGAGGCCGCGCGCGCCCCGTCCCGAGAAGTCCCCGGCGAGGAGGAGCCGGAAAGGCGCGTCGTCCCCCGCGTGCGCGGGGCGGGGCTCGGAGCCGGAATCGAGACGGACGTCGATCGCACCGAAAGAGAACGGCTTCGACATCGCGGGCGACCTCCTCGACGTTAGGTGGGGCCGAGTATAGGGGGGACGCGCTAGACTGGCCTCCTCGCAGCAAGGAGGTCCCGTTGATCCGCTTCCTGAAAAGGGTCGGGCGGCAGCTGCCGGTCCTGAAGGAGATCCACCGCTACATCCTCGCTCTCGAGGCCGAGCGGGACGAGCTCCGGGCCGCGGTCACGGCCCAGCGCGAGGAGCTGGTCCGGGCGCGGGAGACGACGCGGAAGCTGTGGGTGCCGCCCGGCGACGTCCGCTCGCCGATCCCCGACCTCGACGACGTGCGCCGCCGGGAGAGCGAGCTCTTCGGGCGCCCTCCCGACGAGCTGCCCGGGCTCGACCTGCTCGTCGAGCCGCAGCTGACGCTGATCCGGGAGATGAAGAGGTGGGGGGCCGAGCCTGCGCTCCCGGCGCCGGGAGAGGGGCGGCGGAGCGACGCCGACGACCCCGCGTACGGCTGGGCCGACGTCGCCCTCCTGCACGCCTTCCTCCGGAAGCTGCGGCCGCGGCGCGTCGTCTGCGCGGGCGCGGGGTCGTTCGTCCCGGCGCTCCTCGACCTGAACGAGCACGTCTGCGGACGGTCGATCGCGATCACCGTCGTCGATCCCGAGGCCGAGCGCCTCCGTCCGCTCCTCGGCCGGGAGGAGGCCGAGAAGGTGCGGCTCCTGCCGTCGCGCGTGCACGAGGTTCCCTACGACACGTTCACGGCGCTCGGCGCCAGCGACGTCCTCTGCGTCGAGACGAGCCACGTCTCGAAGACCGGCAGCGACCTGAACCACCTCCTCTTCCGCGTCGTCCCGAGGCTGAAGGCGGGCGTCCACGTCCACGTCGACGGAGTCTTCTGGCCGTTCGAGTACCCGAGCGCCTGGGTGACGGAGGGGCGTGCCTTCAACGAGGCGTACCTCTGGCGGGCGTTCCTCCTCAACAGCTCCGCCTGGGAGGTGGCGTTCTTCGCGAGCTTCCTGGAATCGGCCCACCGGGGGGCGCTCCTCAAGGAGCTGCCGCAGTGGCAACGGAGCCGCGGCGGGGGGCTCTGGCTGCGCCGGAAGGGGTGACGCGGAAGCCGTGCGGCTGACGTGCGCGGCCCGCTTCTCCCCGCGGGCCGTTCCGACGCGTCAGGCCTCTTCCAGGAGCTCCGGCCCCTGGGTCCGGACGAGCTCCATGAGCTTCTCGCGCAGGGCGTCCTTCATCCCCGAGACGTCGGAGACCTTCACGAACTCCTCGAACTCCTCGCTCCCCGAGATCTCCGTCGTCTCGATGATGACCTCGTCGTCGGGGCGGTACGTGGAGACGGCGGTCGTGACGCAGGTGATCGGGAGGTTCCCGAACTCGGGGCGCCGCTCCACGACGACCGGGAAGCGGAGCGCGTCGAGCATCTCCCGGATCCCCGCCTGGCGCGTGAAGACGTGCTCGACGAGGAGGAAGTGGAGGACGAAGCGCTTCAGCTGCTCTTCCGTCCGGTTGCGATCGGCGAGGACGCGCTTGAGCTCGTCGAGGCCGTAGTCGCGGTAGTTCACGACCCACTTCAGCGGCGAGGTGATCCGGACGGTCTTGCTGTCGCGCTCGCCGCGAGCGGTGTACGAGTACTCGACCGGCTGCATCTCGAGCGAGGCGCTCATCACCTCGAAGGGGGACTTCAGCTCCTTCGGGAGGTGGAACGGCTTGCTGCCGGCGACCTCCGCGAAGTCGGTCGCGAGGTCCTTGAAGGCCCGGTCGGCGCCCTTCACGAGCTCCTTCCCGTGCCCCTGGACGTGCTCGCCGAAGACCGCTCGCGGACGGAGCAGGGGCTCGATCGTGATGAGCGTGCTTCGCACGTCGGCGCGGAGCGTCTCCGCCAGGGTGCGGGTCAGCTTCCGAAGGGCGATGAACTTCCGCGTGCTGATCGTGGGCATTCGCGTCCCCTCTCCCGGCGCACCGGCTGCGCCGCGGCTCTCCGGATCGTCGTTTCGTACGAGTCTGGAGCCGATTCCACGGGGCGTCAAACGCGGGGCGGCCGCCCCGTCCCCGGACTGTCCGTGCGCGGGGCTAGCTAGCGCGGGCTGTTCTTCTCCCAGGTCCCGTAGATCGGGTTCGGGAGCGCGAAGTACCGGACGCCGAACTCGCCGAACGCGCTCTCGGGCTCGTCGCGCAGCTTCTGGCTCCGCTCGGGGAAGTCCTGGATGTTGTCGCCGACCCAGACCAGGATCTCGAGCGGCCCCAGGTCGGGACGCGCGGTCCCCTCGGTGACGAGCCGGAACCGGGGCTCCTTCCGGTCCCCCGCGTCGTCCGGCCGGCAGACCAGGACGTCGTACGGGAGGCCGGCGAGGACCAGGTTCGCCGCCACGTCGTCG
>JAGOBQ010000248.1 GCA_017999215.1 Thermoanaerobaculia bacterium | reverse complement strand
TCGCGGACCGCCGCACCTTTCCCGCGGTTCCGGGGCAGGCGGAGGACGCGGAAGTCGAGCCCGAGCCCGGCCGCGGTCTTCTCGGCGACCGCGGCGGTCCGGTCCGAGGAGCCGTCGTCGACGACGAGGACCTCGACGGAGAGCTGCGGCGTGCGCGAGAGGACCCACTCGGAGATCCGGGCGAGGGAGACGGGAAGGCGCTTCTCCTCGTTGTAGGCGGGGACGACGAGGGACAGGACCGGCGGTCGGGTCAAGCGGGCCTCGCTTCGTAGACGAACTGGTAGCCGAACATGCCGGGCCAGGCGCGTGCGAGGAGCGTCGCGGCGGCGCGGACGGGAGCGGAGAGGGGCGGACGGCCCAGGACGGGGAAGGCGAGCTCGAAGGGCATCGCGGTCGGGGTCTCGCGGACGACCCGGAAACCGTGAGCCTCGAGGAGCTCCCGTCCCGTCCGACGGGTGAAGAACCCGAGGTGCGTCCGGTCCAGGATGCCGCGCTCGGTCCGCGGGAAACGCCCGAGGAGGAGCGCGAGCCGGACGGTGACGTTCGCGACGTTCGGGAGCGAGACGAGGAGGAGCCCGCCGTCGCGAAGGAGCGGCCGGAAGAGGTCGAGGGCCCGGCCCGGCTCCGGGAGGTGCTCGAGGATGTCGGCGGCGACGACGACGTCGAACGTCTCGCGCCAGGGGCCGGAAAGGCCGCGCACGACGTCGTCGAGGACCGGGTCGTCGAAGAACGCCGAACCCTCCCGGGCCGCCTCCGGGTCGAGCTCGATCCCGGCGAGATAGCGGCAGTAGGGCCGGATCCGGCGGGCGAGGTGCCCGGCGCCGAAGCCGACGTCCAGGACCGAGAGAGAGTCGCCGAGCGCGGCGACGCGCCCGAGGAGGACCGCGTGCGAGGAGCCCGGGATCTCCTTCCACGGGTAGCGGGAACGGGGCAGGTCGCCCGCGTACTTCACGTCCCGGGGACCTGCGCGATCGGGATGCGTCGGCCGCTGCCGAAGGCTTTCGTCGAGACCTTCAGGCCGGGTGCGGCCTGCTGCCGCTTGTACTCGGCCCGGTCGATCTGCCGCGCGAGGCCCGCGACGAGCGCCTCGGGGGCGCCCGTGGCGCGCGCCACCTTCGCCGGAGGGAGGTTCCCGGCGACGAGGCCTTCCAGGATCCGGTCGAGGAGCTCGTACGGGGGGAGCGAGTCCTGGTCGGTCTGGTTCGGCCGGAGCTCGGCCGACGGCGCCTTCTCGATCGTGGAGGCCGGGATCAGCTCGCGTCCGGCGCGCCGGTTCAGGTGCCGGGAGAGCTCGTAGACGCGCATCTTCGGGAGGTCGGAGATCGGCGCGAGGCCGCCGGCCATGTCGCCGTAGAGCGTGCAGTAGCCGACGGCCAGCTCGCTCTTGTTTCCCGTCGTCAGGAGGAGCGGGCCGAGCTTGTTCGAGAACGCCATCAGGAGCATCCCGCGGAGGCGCGCCTGCAGGTTCTCCTCGGTCACGTCCTCCGGCCGCCCGGCGAAGAGCGGCGCGAGAGTCGCCCTCGCGGCTGCGAAGAGCGGCTCGATGGAGACGACCTCGAAGCGGATCCCGAGCGCGGAGGCGAGGGCGCGCGCGTCGGCGACGGACCCCTCCGAGGAGTAGCGGGAGGGGAGCGCGAGCCCGGTGACGTTTTCCGCGCCGAGGGCGTCGACGGCGAGGGCCCCGACGAGCGCGGAATCGATCCCGCCGGAGAGGCCGACGACCGCCGTCCGGAAGCCGCACTTGCGCGCGTAGTCGCGGATGCCGAGGACGAGCGCGCGTCGGAGCGACTCGAGGGGCTCGCCGCCGGCCTCGTCGGGGAGGTCGGCCGGCTCCGAGCCGGAGACGGGCGCGACGCGCGGGCCGTCCACGTCGACGACGACGAAGTCCTCCTCGAAGAGCGCGGCGCGCGCCCGCACGCGTCCTCTGCCGTCGAGGACCATCGAGCCGCCGTCGAAGACGAGCTCGTCGTTCCCCCCGACGAGGTTCAGGTAGACGACCGGGAGACCGCCGTCGCGCGCGAGGCGCGCGAGCATGCGGCGCCGCAGGCGCGGCTTCCCCTCCGAGAACGGGGAGGCGGCGACGTTGAGGATCAGGTCGGCTCCGCGCGCCACGAGCGTCTCGCCCGGGTCGGTCGGGTATAGGCGCCGCGCGCGCCAGAAGTCCTTGTCGTTCCAGAGGTCCTCGCAGATCGTCAGCCCGACGTTCCGGCCCGCGAGGCGCGCGAGCGTGGGGCGCTTCGCCGGCTCGAAGTGGCGGACTTCGTCGAAGACGTCGTAGGCGGGGAGGAGGCACTTGCGGGCGACGGCGGCGACACGTCCGTTCCGCAGGAGGACGGCCGCGTTGTGGAGCGGCTTGCCGGTCCTCGCCGGGTTCGGCAGGACGGTGCCGGCGAGGAGTGCGGTCTTCCCGGAGCGCCGGGCGAGGTCGCGAAGGAGCCGCGCCGCCTCGGCCAGAAACGCGGGGCGCTCGAGGAGGTCGCGCGCCGGGTAGCCGCAGAGCGCCATCTCGGGGACGAGGAGGAGGTCGGCCTTCGCCGCCTCGGCCTCTTTCCAGAGCGTCCGGATCTTCGCCCCGTTGCCGGAGAAGTCGCCGACCGTGGCGTTCATCTGGCCGAGGGCGATGCGCATCGGGCGGATCGTAACCCGCGCCGCGGCCGGCCCTCAGCGGGCCGCGACGAGGGTGGTGCGCGAGAGGAGGTCGGAGAGGGTGCGCCCCTTCCGGTCGAACGCCGCGACGAGGAGCGGGACGCCGGCGAGAGCGCCGGTCAGGAGCGCCCCGACGAAGCGGAGCGTCGCCGCGGAGAGCGTCGGGGAGCCGCCGTCGTCGGCCGTCACCCGCAGGTCGGCGAGGGCCATGCCGGGCGTCGCCCCCCAGACGAACGGGACGAGGACCAGGAGGATGAGGGCCGCCAGGAGGAGGAACGCGCCGACGCCGAGAAGGGCGGACGGGGGGAAGCGAAGGTCGAGGAGGATCGCCCCGGCGGCCAGCTCGAGAGCGCCGAAGAGGCCGAGGATGACGACGTCGGCCAGCCCGGCGGCGAAGCGCCGCGCGAAGGTGACGGTCGCGTCCGCTTCGTCGACCATCGGGCCGGGCTCGTCGACGTCGTCGGGGGAGGGGCCGATCGAATCCGGGGTGGAGCGCGGCGCCGCGGTCTCGGCCGCCGCGGGCTCCGGGCCGAACGGTGCCTCGGAGACGTCGGGGAAGAGGCTCAGCGTCTTCCCGCGCCCGCGGGGAGGAGGAGCGGCCTCGCCCCCGAGCGGGTGCTCCGCGAGCGGGTCGTGCTTCTTCTCGGTCATGTCCGGGCCGTCAGGGGCGCGGCGAGACGTGCCGGACGTAGATCCGCGAGAGGAGGTCGTTCGATCCGTTCGGGTACTTCCGGGCGAACCGCAGGTGCCGCTGCGTGTCCGCGTCCGCGGGTCGGAGAGCGGCCGCCTCCCGGAACGACTCGGCGGCCTTCTTCATGCTCCCGGCCTGGAGTCCCATGATCCCGTCGTTGAAATAGCTCTTGAAGAGGTATTCCTCCACGTCCTGGTTCTTAGGGTCCTGCTTCCGGAGGTCCCAGAGGAGCCGCTGGGCGCTCTCGTAATCCTGCTCGTTGTACGAGCGGATTGCCGAGCCGAGGGCCGAGACGGCGTCCCGGGCCTTCACGAGGGCCTGGGCCGCCTCCGTGTCGTCCTGACGTGCGCGGACGACGACGTCGAGCGACTTGACGGCGTCGATGTACCGTCCGGACTCGAGGCTCGCGAAGCCGGCGAGGCGCGCGGCATCCACCTCGGCGTCGCTGACGGTCGAGGCGGCGGCCGGGCCCGGCTGGGCGGACGACTTGATGGTGTCGATGAGGACGAGTGCCTGGTCGTGCCGCGGGTCGTTCGCCGGGACCGCCGTGAGGAGGGAGAGCGCCTCCTCGGCCTTCCCCTCCTTGAAGAGGGCCCGGGCCTTCTCGATCGGGTCGGTGGCCGGCGCCGCCGAGACGGGGGCGCCTCCGCCGGGGAGCTCCGAGGAGGGAGCGTCCGACTTCGGCCGGAACAGGAACCAGGCGACCGCCGCGACGCTCACCAGGACGAGCGCGGCCGCACCGACGAGGAGCCGTCCGTCGACCTTCGCGCCCTTGCCGGCAGCGGTCGCGGGCCTCTCGACCGGCGCGGCTCCCCCTCCGGCCGGACGTCCTTCTCCGATCGGGGTCTCGTCGAGGGAGGGAAGCCCCTCGGCGAAAGAGGGTCGCCCGGGCGACTCGAGCTCGTCGCGCAGGTACGGCTCCACCTGGGCGGAGGGGGCGGGGGCGTACGAGACGGCGGGGGCGTACGCCACGGCGGGAGAAGCGGCGGCCCCCGCGCCGGTCGAGAGCGCCGCGTCGATCTCGTTGAGGTAATTCCGCGCCGTCGCGTCGGACTCGGAGAGCGTCAGGACCTTTAAGAAGGCGTCCCGCGCCGAGGAAAGGTCTCCGGCCTCGTAGAGCTGCACCCCCTCGGAAAGGAGGACGTCGAGCTGCCGTGCCGCCTCGTCCTGCCGCGCGCGGGCCGCGTCGATCCGGCGGGAGGCGTCCTCGTTCGACAGGTCGATCAGGAAGACGCGGCTCCAGAGGTCGATCGCCTCCTGGAGGGCGCCCCGGGCTTCGGCTTCGTCTCCCTGGCGCAGGAACTGCGCGATCCGAGGGTCGACTCCGGACGGGGCGGCCGCCGGCGCGGAGCGGAGCTCGGCGGGGGCCGGTGCGCCGAACGGGTCCGCGGCGGGAGCCGGACTGGCGAACGGGTCGTGGGGCGCCCCGGCGGGGGCGTAGTCGTCGGGGGCCGAGGCCGGAGCGGCGGCGAACGGGTCGGGAGCCGGCGATGCGGCCGGCGACGGATCTCCGAAGGAGAAGTCGACGGCGGGCATCGGTGCGGCGAACGGGTCGTGAGACGGGGCCGGTGCGAACGGGTTCGCCGCGAGGTCGTCAAAGCTGAGGCTGTCGAGGCCGGTGCCGGGGGCGGCGAACGGGTCGGCAGCGGGCGTGGGCTCCACGAGCGCGGGCGGCACGTCATAGCCGGCCGGCGGCGTGGCGGGAGGCGCTGCCCCGGCGGGTGCGGGCGGCGGGATGGGGAGCGCGCTCCCGCCGAGATAGGGAGCGAAGTCGGCCAGGTCGACGACGGTCCCCGCGGCGATCCCCCGGAGCGAGGCGAGGAGCTGGCGCGCCGGGGCGAAGCGCGCGTCCATCTTCAGGATGAAGTCGCACCCGAGGAGCGCGTCCTCGTTCCGGCCGGCCCGGGCCATCTCGAGGGTGTGGCGGAACGTCTGGAGGACCTTCTCGCGGGCCTCGGCGGAGAGAGCGGGACTCCCTGGATAGGCAGCGAGCTCAGGCATGGGAACCTCTCGAAGTCAGCGTAACAAGCCGCCTTTCCGGCGGCAAGCGCCCTGACGGCTGCACGGTATGATCTTCGGCCCCCGACGGGGAGAGGTTGCCATGACGACACTGATCGAATGCATCCCGAACATCAGCGAAGGACGGCGGCCGGAGGTCGTCGAAGCCGTCCGGAAGGCCGCCCTCGGGGCCGGACCGGGCGTCCTCCTGCTCGACTGGACCTCCGACGCGGACCACAACCGCTCCGTCCTGACGTTCCTGGGCGACGGGCCCGGGCTCCTCCGCGGGATGGAGGCGATGGTCGACGAGGCGATTCGACACGTCGACCTGACGAAGCACGAGGGCGCGCACCCGCGCCTCGGCGCCGTCGACGTGATCCCCTTCGTCCCGATCCGCGGCGCGACCACCGCCGACTGCGTCGAGCTCGCGAAGGAGCTCGGCGCTCGGCTCGCGTCGAAGCACGGCCTGCCGATCTACCTCTACGAGGACGCCGCCACGTCCGAGGCGCGCCGAAACCTCGCGACGATCCGCAAGGGGGAGTTCGAGGGGCTCGCGGAGAAGATGAAGAGCCCCGAGTGGAAGCCCGACTTCGGGCCGGACGCCCCGCACCCGACCGCGGGCGCGACCGTCGTCGGCGCCCGGTCGCCCCTGATCGCCTACAACATAAACCTCGGGACCGCCGACCTCTCGATCGCCGACCGGATCGCGAAGTCGATCCGCCACCTGTCAGGAGGCTTCCGGTTCGTCAAGGCGATGGGGGTCCGGCTCGAGGCGCGCGGCATCGTCCAGGTCTCGATCAACATGACGAACTACGAGAAGACGCCGCTCCACCGCGTCTTCGAGACGGTCCGCTCCGAGGCCGAGCGGTTCGGAGTCCCGGTCGTCGGCTCCGAGATCGTCGGGCTCGTCCCCCAGGCGGCGCTCGTCGGCGCCGCCGAGCACTACCTGCGGCTCGAGGCCCCAGCCTCCCCGCAGGTCCTCGAGAACAAGCTCCTCGACGTCGCGTTCGCCGGCAGCGAGGAGTCGGGCGCGCTCCCGGGCGGGCGGGAAGCCGCCTGCCCGGGGGACGCGGCGCTCCGGGCGCGGCGGCTCGCGCTCAGCGGAACTGCCGGAGGAGGACCCAGGCCCCGGCCGCGATCAGGAACGC
>JAGOBQ010000247.1 GCA_017999215.1 Thermoanaerobaculia bacterium | reverse complement strand
GGGCGACGAGGGATACCGCGTCGAGACGTTCGAGGGCGGCGGGTCGGTCCTCGCGCGCCTCGGAGGGCGGACGGGGCCGAGGCCGGCCGCGCTCTTCCTCGACGTCTGGCTGCCGGACGTCGACGGGCTCTCCGTCCTCGACCAGCTCCGCGCGCGCGGGCACGACCTGCCGGTCGTGATGATCTCCGGCCACGGCACGGTGGAGACGGCGGTGCAGGCGGTCAAGCGCGGCGCCGACGACTTCCTCGAGAAGCCGCTCGCCCTCGAGCGGGTGCTGCTGACGCTCGAGAAGGCGCTCGAGAGGAGCCGGCTCGCCCGCGAGCGCGACGTCCTCGCCCGAGAGGTCGCCCGGCAGCGGGAGCGGCTCGAGGAGGAGGAGACGCTCCTCGGCGACGGACCCGCGATGACCCGCCTGCGCGAGGAGCTCCGGCGCGCCGGGGCCTCCGACGCCCGGGTCCTGATCACGGGCGAGAGCGGCGTCGGCAAGGAGATCGTGGCGCGGACGCTCCACCGCGCCTCGCCCCGGGCGGGCGGGCCGTTCGTCGAGGTGAACGGCGCCGCGATCCCCGAGGACCTGATCGAGAGCGAGCTCTTCGGGCACGTGAAGGGCTCGTTCACCGGCGCGACCGAGGACCGGAAGGGGAAGTGGGAGGCCGCCGACGGCGGGACGCTCTTCCTCGACGAGATCGGCGACATGTCGCCGCGGACGCAGGCGAAGATCCTCCGCGCGATCCAGGACGGCAAGATCTCGCGCGTCGGCGCGACGCGGACGATCGAGACCGACGTGCGGATCGTCGCCGCCACGAACCGCGACCTGCCGAAGATGATCGCGGCCGGGACGTTCCGGGAGGACCTCTACTTCCGTCTCGCCGTCGTCCCGATCCGCGTCCCGACGCTCGCCGAGCGGACGGAGGACATCCCCGTCCTCGTCGCCCATTTCGCCGGCAAGCTGGCCCGTCGCCGCGGCCGGCGGCCGCCGACGTTCTCGCCCGAGGCGCTCGAGGAGCTGAAGCGGCGCCCCTGGCCGGGGAACGTCCGCGAGCTCCAGAACGTCGTCGAGCGGGCGCTCCTCCTCTCGGACGCCGCCGTCATCGGCCCCGAGGACCTCCCCGGCGACGTCCTCCGGCTTCCGCGCGCGGGGAGCGACGGGAGCGACGGCCTCCCGCCGGGGCAGACGCTCGCCGACGCCCGCGACGCGTTCGAGCGGCGCGTCGTCGTCCGCGTCCTCGAGGAGTGCCGGGGGAACGTCTCCCGCGCCGCGGAGCGCCTCGGCCTCGACCGGACGACGCTCCACCGGCGCCTCAGGGGCTGGGACCTCACCGACGAGAAGTGACGGCTCCGGCGCCCCTCAGCGGCGGACGACCCAGCGGTCGTAGGCGAGGAGGGCGGCGGTCGAGACGAAGCCGAGGCTGGAGAGGATCATCCAGGCCTTCGCGGGCTGCATGGTGTCCTTGAGGTAGCTCTGGAGGAGGAACCCCCCGAGGGGGCCCGCAAGGAGAGCGCCCAGGGCGATCGGGAGGAACGCGAAGCCCATGAACGTGCCGACCTGCTCCTTCGGGGCGAGGTCCGCGATGTACTCGTAGTAGCGCGGCGCCTGGAGCACCTCTCCGAGGGCGAGGAGGAACATCGCGAGGGCCGCGGCCTGCCACGTCTGGAAGACGACGAGGACGAGCCAGGAGCAGCTCCCGACCGCGAGGCCGAGCGTCATCTGCGGCACGGCCCGGACCTTCTTCATGATCGCCGCCACCGGGACCGTCAGGAAGATGACCGAGAACGACTCGAGGGAGGCGATGAACTCGAAGCGCTCCACCTTCAGGACGTCGCGGACGTAGAAGGGGAAGAGGTCGTAGACCTGCCAGAACATCACCCAGAAGCCGGTGAAGATGACGAGGAAGCCGATGAAGCGGCCGTTCGCGAAGACGAGCGCCGCGTCCTTCAGGACCTTGCCGAGCGTCCGCTCCTCGGCGCCGGGGTCCCGCTCGGGCTCCTTGAAGAAGACGAGCGTCGCGAGGAAGAGGGTGAACGAGACGAGCGACGCACCGACGAGGACCTGCGCGATGCCGAGGGAGACGCGCACCTGGCTCGCCAGGACCGGCCCGAGCCACCCCCCGATGTTCACGAGGGTGTAGTAGATGGAGTAGCCGAGGGCCTTCGTGTCCTTCGTCGTCGTCCGCGCGACGGTGCCGACGATGCACGGCTTGATGAGCGAGCCGCCGACGGCCGTGATCAGGAGGGCGCAGACGACCCAGGTCTTCGTCCCGACGGCCGCCACGAGCGGCTGCCCCATCGGCATCCCCGAGAGGCCGATGAGGAAGTACCCGAAGGAGAAGATCGCGAAGCAGGCCGCGAGGCTCTTCTTGAAGCCGAAGCGGTCGACGACGGGCCCGGCGAGGATCGGGAGGAAGTAGACGGCGAACCCGTAGAGCCCGACGAGGCTGACGCCGAACGGCCCGAGCCCGACCGTCTCCGCGAGGAAGACGGCGAGAACGATCTTCGAGCCGTAGAACGAGAAGCGCTCGAAGAGCTCGAGGACGTTGGCGACCCAGAACGAGCGGGCGAAGCCGGACTTCAGCTCCGAGAAGCGTGCGGCGAGGTCCACGCGGGCGTCAGTCGCGGCGGTCGCGGGAGATGAGCCAGCCGACGAGGACGCCGACGGCGAGCGCCCCGGCGGCCATGAGGAAGGCGTTCTCGCGCCCGACGCGGTCGACCTGCCTCCACCGCTTCGCGAGCTCTTCCTTCACCTCGCGCCGGATCTTCCGCCCCTCGGTCCCGGCCTTCTCGAGGGCGTCCTCGATCTTGTCGGCCACGTCCTCCACGGCGTCCTGGGTCTTCTCTCGAACGGCTCCCGCGCCCTCGCGGATCGAACCGACGATTCGGTCGACGTCGACCTGCGGCATGAGTCACCTCCATTGCCCGGTGGGGCCCGGCCCGATTCTCGCAGAGGCGGGGCGTCGCCCGTTTCGCTAGAATTCTCCTCCTTGGACCCCCGCTCCTTCCTCAGGGCGCTCTACCGCGCGGCGGTCTCGGCCGTCGAGCCCGGGCGGCTCGTGTCGGAGGCCCTCTCCCGCCGGGGCAGCGCCGTCGTCGTCCGTTCGGTCGAGGACCCCGGCCGGCGCGAGTTCGTCTTCGTCCCCCGGCGCGTCGTCCTCCTCGCGGTCGGGAAGGCCGCGCCGGCGATGGCGGCCGCCGCCCTCCGGGCGATCGGCGACCTCGTCGACGAGGCGGTCGTCGTCGCCCCGGCCGGCCTGGCGCCGGAGGAGCTTCCCGCCGGATGCCGCTACCTCCCCTCGGCGCACCCGGTACCGGACGAGAGGAGCCTCGCGGCCGGCCGCGAGGCCCTGGCGCTCGCCGCCGGCCTCGGCCGGGACGACCTCCTCGTCGTCCTCCTCTCGGGCGGAGGCTCGAGCCTGCTCGCGCTGCCGCCCGAGGAGGTGCCGCTCGCCGACAAGGTGAGGACCGTCTCCCTCCTCGCCGCCGCGGGGGCGCCGGCCCAGGACGTGAACCTCGTGCGCGGGGCGCTCTCGCGCCTGAAGGGGGGGCGGCTCGCCGCCGCGGCCCGCCAGGCCGACGTCGTGACGCTCGTCCTCTCCGACCTCGGCGACGTCGGCTGGCACCTCGTCGCCTCCGGCCCGACGCTCGGGGTCTCGCCCTCGCGGCGCACCGCCGCCGCGCTCCTCGAGACGTGGCGCATCCAGCCGCTCGTGCCCGCCTCCGTCCGCTCGTTCCTCGCCTCGCCTCCGGCGAACGAGGAGGTCCGGGATGGGGGCCAGCGCTGGGGCGTCCTCCTCGGCGACGTCCGGACGGCCCTCGAAGGGGCGCGGCGCGAGGCGCTCCGCTTCGGGGCCGACGTCCGAGTCCTTCCCGAGCTCCTCGCGGGCGAGGCGCGCGCCGCCGCCCGCCGTCTCGCCGTCGCCGGCGCCTCCGCCGGGAACCTCGTCCGCCGCGCCGGTGCGCCGCCGAGGCGGCTCGTCACCCTCTTCGGCGGGGAGACGACCGTCACCGTAAAGGGGCGGGGCCAGGGCGGACGCTGCCGCGAGCTCGCCCTGGCGACAGCGTTCCACGTCGACGGGATCACGGGCGCCAGCCTCCTCGTCGCGGGGACGGACGGCGTCGACAACACCCCCGACGCCGCCGGCGCCTTCGTCGACCACGCGACCCTCGCCCGCGCCGCGGAGCTCGGCCTCGACCCGGCCGCGGCGCTCGCCGGAAACGACTCGGGCCCGTTCTTCGCGGCGCTCGGAGACGCCTTCGCCCCCGGGCCGACCGGGACCGCCGTCGGAGACGTCGCCTTCGTCCTCGCCCCGGGCGGCGAGGGCGTCCCGGCAGCCCTCGACCTCCCGGAGGAGGGGATCCCCCTCCCCGACAGGATCTGACCGATGGCCCGCCCCGCCTCCCGGTCCGCCTCCGCGCTCTCTCCCCGGGCCACCCTGACGCTCGAGGAAGACGGCGCCCGGCACACGTTCCACCTCGATCACGCCGTGACCGTGGGGCGCGACCCGGCATGCGACGTCCTCCTCTCGTCGCCGACGGTCTCCCGCCGCCACGCCCTCGTCTTCCCCGACGTCGAGGGATGGACCGTGCGGGACCTCGGGAGCGGCAACGGGACGTTCCTCGACGCCCGCCGCGTCGACGAGGCCCCCCTCCCGAACGGCGTCGCGCTCCGGTTCGGGAGCGTCCCGGCCTGGTTCGAGGAGGAGCCGCAGGAGCCGCTCTCGCCGAGCCAGAAGCTCCAGCGGGCGCTGACGCAGACGCTCTCGATCCAGCCGGCGAAGCGGGCGAGGAAGAAGGCCGCGGTCGCGGCCCTCGCGGGCGGCGTGGCGCTCCTCCTCGGCGCGACGTTCTGGCACCGGGGCTGCTCGGCGCGCGGCGCCGGCCCGGACATCCCGGTCGAGGCCGCCGCCCCGGTCGCCGGCTCCACGGAGCGGCCCGGCTGAGGGCATTCCGGGCTCCCGCGGCCGGCCGGCCGTCGTATAACGGAGCATCACCCGCGGGGAATGCCCCCGGAAGGAGACGCCCAAGATGGCCACGAAAGTCGGAATCAACGGGTTCGGCCGCATCGGCCGCCAGGTCCTCAAGGCGATCCGCGACAAGTACCCCACCGAGCTCGAGGTCGTCGCCGTCAACGACATCGGCGACCTCAAGACCATGGCCCACCTCCTCAAGTACGACTCGACCTACGGGCGCTTCGACGGGACGGTCGAGGTTTCTGGCGAAGACCTCCTCGTCGACGGCCGGCACCTGAAGATGCTGAAGGAGACCGACCCGGCCGCGCTGCCGTGGAGGGACCTCGGCGTCGACATCGTCATCGAGTCGACCGGCCTCTTCACGATCAAGTCCGACGGCGTGAACAAGAAGGGGAAGACCGTCAAGGGGGCCGAGAACCACATCACGAAGGGGGGCGCGAAGAAGGTCATCATCTCCGCCCCTGCCGAAGGCGAGGACCTGACGATCGTCCTCGGCGTCAACGAGAAGTCCTACGACCCCGCGAAGCACCACGTCGTCTCGAACGCCTCCTGCACGACGAACTGCCTCGCGCCGGCCGCGAAGGTCGTCCACGACCGCTGGACGATCCAGCGCGGCTTCATGACGACGATCCACGCCTACACGAACGACCAGCGGATCCTCGACCTGCCGCACAGCGACCTGCGCCGCGCGCGCGCCGCCGGGCTGTCGATCATCCCGACGACGACCGGCGCCGCGAAGGCGGTCGCCCTCGTCATCCCCGACCTGAAGGGGAAGTTCGACGGCTACTCGCTCCGCGTCCCGACGCCGACCGTCTCCGTCGTCGACTTCACCGCGCAGCTCGCGACGCCGACGACGACCGACGAGCTCCGCCAGGCGTTCCGCGACGCCGCCGCCGGTCCGATGAAGGGGATCCTCGCCGCCATCGACGAGCCGCTCGTCTCGGTCGACTTCAAGGGCGACCCGCACTCCTCCTCCGTCGACCTGCCGTTCACGATGGTCCTCGGCAAGGAAAAGAGCGACTTCGTGAAGGTCGTCACCTGGTACGACAACGAGTGGGGCTACAGCATGCGGACGGCCGACCTCGCCGCCCTCATGGCGAAGACGCTGTAGGTTCGCGCCGCCGGGGCGCGCAGCGCGCGACCCGAGCCGGGACCGTGGAGACAAGGGGAGGCCGCGCGGCCTCCCCTTTCGTTTCCGGGCGCCCCGATGGCCCGAGGTTCGCGCGCCGGTGGCGACGTCCGCGTCAGTCGACGCGACGCCAGAAGGAGCTGGCCCAGTCGATTCGCCGCCCGTCCGGGCTCACGCGGCCCCGCTGCGGCCCCCACGCGTCGGCGACGACGGTCGTGCCGTCGACGTAGCGCCCGGTCGACCTCTCCGGCGGCGTCCTGTGGATGACGAAGACGAGCCCGCCGTCCTTCTCCTCGATGCTGCAGTCCCCCGTCCTCTTCCCGCCCGCCCACGCCTCCCAGCGGCCCGCGAGACGCGGGCCCGGCGCCGGCGCCGTCGGGCGCCCCTCCACC
>JAGOBQ010000246.1 GCA_017999215.1 Thermoanaerobaculia bacterium | reverse complement strand
CTACAGGGGTCTGGGCGGCGTCCTGCTCTCGGTCGCCCTCATTGCGGGGCCCGAGGCGGCGGCCGTCGTCGCCGCGAAGCCGGCCGTCGGGTCGGCAGCCGCGCCGGACCCGGCGACCGCCGCGAGGGTGATCACGATCCCCGCCGACTACAAGGCGGGGTATCCCTTCTCGCTGAGGTTCGCCGACGTGGGCGACCGCGAGCACCGGATCGACCTCGCCGCGGCCCGTTTCTCCACGGAGAATCTCGTCGGGGTCGACGAGACGGGCGCGCGGGTCTTTCGTGAGCCGGACGCCTCGGCGTTCCCGGCGTCCCTCTTCCGCGCCGCCTTCGGCGCGGGGTCGACGGACGAGTTCCTCGTCCAGGCGAAGGACGCCGCATCACAGGACCGTCTCCGGAAGCTCCTCGAGCGACAGGAGGCGCGGGTCCTCGGCTACATCCCCGACGGCGCCTACCTCGTGAGGCTCGACGAGAAGGCCCTCGCGAAGCTCCGCGAGGTCGAGTCGGTGTTCTGGATCGGCGTCTACCAGCCCGCGTATCGGATCGCGCCCGACCTCGACTACGTCATCGGGCAGGACGAGGCCCACCCGCTCCGGATTCGGGCGCGACTGGACCTCGAGGACTACCCGACGGAGGCGGCCGTCCGCGCGCTGCTCGGCGCGCTCCCGGCTGCCGAGGTGCTCGACGTGACCCGGGGTCGGCGCGACTGGATCGTCCGGATCGCCGGGCCCGCCGGCCAGGCGCGGCGCCTCGCTGCGAGGAAGGGCGTCCTGTGGGTCGAGCGGTTCGTCGACTTCAAGCTCCACAACAACGTGGCGCGCACGTCGGCGAGCGTGCCGACCGGTCGCGGAGCCCTGGACGGCCCGATCATGGACGTCGAGGACGTCTGGGCGCGCGGCATCCGCGGCGAGGGGCAGATCGCCTCGGCCTCCGACACGGGGCTCTCGACCGGCGTCCTCGCGACGCTCCACAAGGACTACGGGGAGCAGGGAAGCGCGACGAACCCGTTGCGCGTCCTCAAGGGGTACGCCCTCGGCCGCGCGACCTGGGACGACGACCAGTCGATCGACGGCGGCCACGGGACCCACACCTCCGGGTCGATCGTCGGGAACGGCTTCCGGTCGGGCGCGACACCCTCCACGAACACGTTTCCCTCGACGTCGGTCACCGGGACGGCGCCGAAGGCGCAGTTCGTCTTCCAGTCGATCATGGACTCGGGCGGAGGCCTCGGCGGAATCCCGGCCGATCTGAACACCCTCTTTCAGCAGACCTACGACGACGGGGCGAGGGTCCACTCGAACTCCTGGGGCGCGCCTAGCGCGGGCCAGTACTCGACCGACTCCGAGGCCCTCGACGAGTTCGCCTGGAACCGGAAAGACATGGTCATCACCTTCTCGGCCGGGAACAGCGGGACGGACTCCGGGGCGGGCGCGGACGGCGTCATCAACACCGATTCGATCGGCGCACCCGGAACGGCGAAGAACTGCATCACGGTCGGCGCCTCGGAGAACTACCGCCCCGATTTCGTCTACGAGTACCCCCAGAACGACTGCACGGGGACGGCCTTCGACCAGACGGCCTGGGGCTGGTTCAACGGGACGAGCTTCCCCGCTAATCCCGTTTACGCCGACCCGATGGCGAACAACGCGAGCGGCATGGGAGCCTTCTCCTCCCGAGGCCCGACCGACGACTCCCGCATCAAGCCCGACATCGTCGCGCCTGGAATCGCGATCATCTCGACGCGGACCGACAAGAACCAGGCCTACGAGCAGTGGGGCATCTGCAACGTGCCGGCGGACCAGCGCAGCTACTACGTGACGATGGGCGGCACCTCGATGTCGAACCCGCTCACCGCGGGGACGGCCGTCCTCGTGCGGCAGTACTACGTCGACGGCTGGCACGCGAACCACTCCGATGTGACGAACGCGTCGGCCGTCCCCGCCCAGGGCTTCAACCCGTCCTCCGCCCTCGTCAAGGCGACGCTCGTCAACGGCGCCTGGGACATCGCTCCGGGGCAGTACGGAAGCGCGTCGCCGCAGCCCGAGATCCCGCCGAGCTGGGACCGCACGGCGAACCGCGACCTCCCGAACAACGCGGAGGGCTTCGGCCGCGTCGACGTCGAGGCCTCGCTCTTCCCCGGGGCCGGCTGGGGTCGCAACGCCGCGCGGGTCATGATGGTCCGGGACGTCGACGCCGGCCTCTCGACGGGCGGCCGCACGACGTACACCTTCAACGTCGGGTCCTCGGTCGACCCGTTCATCGCCACCCTCGTCTGGACGGACCCCTACGCCGCCGCCGGCGCGGGGACGAAGCTCGTCAACAACCTCGACCTCGAGGTGACCTCGCCGAGCGGGCGGCGCTACACCGTGAACCGGGTCGACACGTACGTGACGGCGCCGACCGACTTCGCCCGCGACACGAGGAACAACGTCGAGCAGGTCAAGGTCACGTCTCCGGAGCCCGGCCTCTGGACGATCGAGGTCGTCGGGACCGCCGTCCCGGGCAACGGGGTTTCGGGGACGAACGCGCAGCCCTACGCCCTCGTGACGTCGGGCGTCTCCTGCACCCCGCTCGCCGTGCCGACCGGCGTCTCGGCGATCGTGAACGGCGACAACCGGATCGACGTTTCCTGGAGCGCGGTCCCGGGTGCGGCCGCCTACGCCGTCTACCGCGGGACGTCCTCCGGCGCAGTGACCACGTTCCTCGGGACCGTCGCCGATCCGGCGACGTCTTACTCCGACACGACGGTCGAAGGCGGTCTCACGTACTGGTACGCCGTCGCGTCGCTCAGCCCGGACTCGCCTCCCTGCGAGTCGTCGCGCTCGTCCGAGGCCTCGGCCACGGCCACGGGGACCTGCAGCCTTGCCCCGACCTCTCCGGGCGGCCTCACGGTCACGAGCGCGGGAACCGCGACGTGCGGTCTCGTCGTCACCTGGACGGCGGCGACGTCGCCCTGCGGCGGATCGATCAGCTACGACGTCTACCGTTCGACCGACTCCGCGTTCGTCCCCGGGCTCGCGAACAGGATCGCGACCGGCCTCGCGAGCACCGGCTATTCCGATGCCGGGCCGCTGACCAGCGGGACGCCCTACTACTACGTCGTCCGGGCGGTCGACGGCTCGAACGGGCTCGCGGACGCCAATACGGTCCGCGTGGCCGGGAGCGCGTGGGGCGCTCTCTCGACCCAGTCGCTCTACGGGCCCGAGAGCTTCGAGTCTTTCGCCGCCGGCAACATGGCCGGCTGGACCGCGGGCTTCTTCACCGGGAGTGCGGCCGACTGGACGGGCGTGCGGGCCTGCGCAGCCAGCAGCGGGACGAACGTCTTCCGATACGGCGGGAGCGCCAGCTGCACGACGGACTACTCGGTCAGCCGCCACGCGGTCGCGTATCCGGCGGCCCTCGCCGTGCCGGCGGGGACCGTGAACGCGCGTCTCTCCTTCTGGCACCGTTGGGCCTTCGAGGACGGCTGGGACGGCGGCTACCTCCGCATCTCGACGAACGGCACGAACTGGACGCTCGTCCCGCCGGCCGCCATCCTCTCGGGGCCCTACACGGACACCCTCAGCTACGGTGTCGGCGCCTGGACGGGCTCGCAGGCGACCTTCGTCAACACGGTCGTCGACCTCGACGCCGCCTGCAATGCCGTCACGGGAGAGTCGGTCGGATGCGGGGGCCGCACGATCTACGTCGGCTTCGTCGTCTACTCGGATATCACGGAGACCGCCGACGGATGGTTCATCGACGACGTCCACGTCTACGCCGACGTCCCGGGTCCCTGCTCCTCGGGCGGGACGCCGACCCCAGCGGCCGGCTCGAACTCTCCGGTCTGCGAAGGGGGAACCATCTCCCTGACGGCCTCGACGATCGCCGGGGCCACCTACGCCTGGACGGGGCCGGACAGCTTCGCCTCGAGCGAGCAGAACCCCTCGATCCCGGGCGCCACGACGGCGATGGCGGGGACCTACTCGGTCACGGCCACCGTCGGCGGAGTCCCGTCGGCGCCGGGCACGACGGACATCGTCGTGAACTCGACCCCGGTGACGCCGACGATCGGGGCGCCGGCGTCCGTCGCGCCGGAGCAGACGTTCCCGGCGTCGGTACCGGACGTGGCGGGAGTCTCGTACGCCTGGGCCGTCACGAACGGCACGGTCGTCTCCGGTGACGGGACGAGGGAGATCACCGTGAAGGCCGGGCCGACGGGCCCGGTGGAGATCTCGGTCGTGCAGCAGGTCGTGGCGACGGGCTGCGCCTCAGCGGCCGGCGAGGTCTCGATCCCTGTCGCGCTTCCGGCGACCCGCTTCTACCCCGCGACCCCGTGCCGGCTGTTCGACACGCGGGAGTCGGCGGGAGACAGCGCCGCAGCGCCGGCGCTCGCGGCGGGCGAGACCCGGACGCTGACGATCGGAACGCGCTGCGGCCTCGACGCGGCGGCTATCCGATCCCTGGTGGTGAACCAGGCGATCACGGCACCCGCCGCGGATGGCGAGCTCGTTCTCTGGCGGGGCGACATCCCGACCCCCCCGATCACGAGCAGCATCAGCTTCCGAACGGGCAGGACTCGGGCGAACAACGGGATCCTCGAGCTCTCGCGGGCGGGAGACGGGACCTTCAAGGTCCACAACCGCTCCACTGGGACAGCCCACTTCATCCTCGACGTAAGCGGGTACTTCAAGTAGACGGAGAGAAGGTGCGCCGGTCCGGCACGCCGGGCTGGCGCACCCGAACGCCCTGGCCAGGCGACCGTGAGGCGCCGACACTTCCAAGGGGGCGAGGCCGACTCGACCGGGTGCGAGTGGCCAGCTCCCCGGGGAAGGGCTACATTCGGAGTGTCCGGCGCGGACGCCGGGCCTCCGGAAGGCCCGAAGGGGGAGACCGATGCGAAGCCCCGGCCATCTCGTCCTTGCCGTCCTCGGCGCCGCAGTCCTCGCCAGGGGCGCCGGGGCGGTACCGCCCACGGTCCGGGAGAGTCTGCGGGCTGCCGCTCCGGGCCCCATCCTCGACGCCCCCGACGGACGGGGGGAGATGGAGCTCGTACGGTTTGACCAGGCCTTCGTCGCGACGCTCCGCGATCTCGCCCCCGAGGAGACGGTCCGGGTCGACGACTGGCCGATCGCCCCGGGCCAGAGAGCGCCCGTCGTCCTCCGGAGGTTCGACGTCTACGCGCCGGACGCGAAGATCGTCGTCGTCGACGGCGACCGTGAGGTCGAGGTCCCGAGGACCGCGACTCACTACTACCTGGGGGCTCGAATCGACGGGTCGGGGCGCTTTGCGGTTGGCCTCGATCCCGATTTTGGCACGATCCGGGCAAACCTCTCCTACGACAAGGAAGGCTACGCTCTGCTCCCGGAAGAAGACGGTTCGGGACAGCATCGGCTCGCGAGGAAGACCGCCTTCGAAGCCGATGGCGCTCCGGGTCGGACCTGGACGTGCGGCCAAGAGGACGTTCCCCTCGATGAGAACGGCCCGTTCTCGCCGCCGACTGCGGAGCAGCCGCCCGGGAGCCGCAGCTTCGAGGCGCTCGCGCCCGCGACGAAGGTGGCCGTCATCGCGGTGGATACCGACAACGAGTTCATGAACACGAAGTTCGGGAACAACACCGCGAACGCGACGGCCTACATCGCGGACCTGTTCTTGGGGATGAACGTCGTCTACGAGCGGGACGTCAACCTGCGGCTTCTTCAAGGATACACGGTCCTGAGACCTTCGACGACGACGGATCCATACTCCGCGTTCGGGAGCGACTGTGACCCCGGTCCGGCGGTCGAGCTCTGCGCGAACAGCACGCAGCTGGCGGAGTTCCGGACCTACTGGAACACGAACTACGCCCCCGTGAAGCGGGCGCTCGCCGTCATGTTGAGCGGCAAGCAGACGTCGAGCGGCTCTGCGTCCGGTATCGCGTCCCTGAACGTGCTCTGTGGAACCTTCGGGTACAGCTTCAACCAGGTCTTCAAGTTCGCGCAGCAAACGGCCCTGAGCGATGTCGGAATCGTCGCCCACGAGATCGGGCACAACATGGCGTCGCCGCACACACACTGCTACGCGAACCCGAAGCCGGACACGTGCTACCAGTTCGAGACGTCGAGCGGGAACTGTTTCTCGGGGTCGCCGTCCTGCCCGGCCGAGACGGTCTACAACGGGGTGACCGCACGGGGCACACTGATGAGCTACTGCCACCTCCTCGGCGGATGCTCGGCAGAGGACGTCTTTCACCCCGAATCACTCACTCGGTATGTCAACGGAGCGGTCGCGGCCGCGACGTCGTGTGCCTTTGCGATCGGCGCAGCCGCCCCGACGATCACGAGCCTCTCCGTCACCTCCGGAGTCCTCGGCGGCGGGACGTCGACCGTCATCACCGGAACGAACTTCGCGAGCGGCGCGACCGTCGCGTTCGTGGAGCTGCCGTCGAACGACGTCTTCGGCACTCCGAGCTCGAAGCCCGCCGCTTCCGTGACCTTCAACAGCTCGACGAGCCTGACCGTGACGACTCCT
>JAGOBQ010000245.1 GCA_017999215.1 Thermoanaerobaculia bacterium | reverse complement strand
CCTCCGAGCGCGAGGAGGACGAGCGTCCCGCCGCCCGCCGCGCCGGCGAGCGCTTCCGGCACCGCGACGCCGCGCGCGGCGAGGAACGCCTCCGACCCCGCAAGCGCCGGCGCCCTGCCAACCGTCCCGGTCACGCCGCCGCCCGGCACCGCCTTCACGTCCCTCGCGCGCTCGAAGTCGAGGCCGCGCGCGTTCGCTTCCGCGACGATCGCCTTCCCGAGCGGGTGCTCCGAGCCGCTCTCGAGGGCTGCGAGCGCGCCGAGGAGCTCGGCTTCGCTCGTGCCGCCGGCCGGGCGGACGGCCGTCACCGCCGGCCGCCCGGCGGTGAGCGTCCCCGTCTTGTCGAAGACGATCGCCGTCACCCGCGCCGCCTTCTCCAGGACCCCCGCGTCGCGCAGGAGGAGCCCCATCCGCGCGCCGCGGCCGGTCCCGACGACGAGGGCCGTCGGCGTGGCCAGGCCCAGCGCGCAGGGGCAGGCGACGAGGAGGACCGACGTGACGGCGAGGAGCGCGCGCAGGAGCCTCGGCTCGGGGCCGAGGAGCATCCACCCCGCGAAGGAGACGAGCGCGACGAGGACGACCGCCGGGACGAAGACCGCCGCGACCCGGTCGACGAGCCGCTGCACGGGCGCTTTCGTCGCCTGCGCCTGCCTCACGAGCTTCACGACCTGAGCGAGCGCCGTCTCCTTGCCCACCCGCGTCGCCTTCAGGACGATCGCGCCGTTCCCGTTCACCGTCGCGCCGAGGAGCGGGTCTCCCGGCCCCTTCTCGACCGGGATCGATTCCCCCGTCACGAGCGACTCGTCCACGGCCGTCGACCCCTCGACGAGCACGCCGTCCGTCGGGACCTTCTCTCCCGGAAGGACGCGAAGGAGGTCGCCCGCGCGGACCCGCTCGAGCGGCACCTCCAGGTCGGCCCCGTCCCGGACGAGGCGCGCCTTCCGGGCGCCGAGCCTCGCGAGCGCGCGGATCGCATCCCCCGCCTTCCCCTTCGCCCGCTCCTCGAGGAACCGGCCCAGGAGGACGAGCGCGACGACCACGACCGCGGCCTCGTAGTAGACCGGCGCGTGCCCCCCCTCCGCGTGAAAGAGGGCCGGGAAGAGCGTCGCGGCGGCCGAGGTGAGGAACGCCGCCGTCGTCCCCAGCGCCACGAGGGTGTTCATGTCGGGGGCGAGGCGGGCGGCCGCGCGGGCGCCGGAGACGAGGATGTCGCGCGCGGGGAACGCGAGGACGAGCGCCGTGAGGAGGAGGAAGAGGGGGTCGCGTCCTCGGAACGTCACCTCGGCCATCGAGAGGAGCGCGACGGGGACGGCGACGACGCCGGCGAAGGCGGCCTTCCGCGTCAGAGCCGCGAGCTGAGCCGCCCGCTCCGCCTGCTCGGAGTCGACGAGCTCCTCGAGGCCGGAGAGCTCCGCGCTCGGCGCGGGCTTCGCCTCGTAGCCGACGGCCGACACCGCCTCGACGAGCCGCTCCAGAGGGAGGGCGGGGTCCGCCAGCCGGACGCGGGCGCGCCCCGACAGGAGGTCGACGACGGCCAGCGAGACGCCGGGGACCTTCCCGAGCGCCGACTCGATCCGGCCGACGCACGAGGCGCAGTGCATCCCCGAGACCGCGAGCTCCACCTCGGGTCCCGCGGCGGGAACGGCGAGAGGCGCCGCACCGCCGGCCGACGGAAGAGAGGGGAGGCTCGGCAGGCTCATCGCGGCCCCGCCGCCGAGTCCACCGGACGCGCGTGGATCTCCGGAAGGTCGGCGACCGCGTAGGCCATCGCGGCCATCGCCGCGGCCGCCCGGTCGAGGGAGGCGGGTTCGATTTTGTCGAACGTGTCGTCGGCGCTGTGGTGGACGTCGAAGTAGCTTCCCGTCTCCTGGCGGAGACCTAGGAGCGGGACCCCGGCCGGGGCCATCGGCGCCACATCCACTCCGCCGTACCCTCCCTTGCGAAGCCCTTCGGCGCCCAGCGGCCGAAGGAGCTCGGCGACGGCGGCGAGCGCCGGCTCGAGCGAGCCCGCGGCGTTCCAGGAGAAGCCGAGCGGCGTCCCCGTCCCGCTGTCGGCCTCGAAGGCCGCCGCGTGCTTCGGCAGCTCGGCCGCGTGCCTTTCCGCGTACGTGCGCCCGCCCGCCCCGCCGCTCTCCTCGTTCGCGAAGAGGACGACGCGGATCGTCCGGCGCGGCCTCCGCGGGCACCGGGCGATCAGGCGCGCCGCCTCGACGGCGATCGCGCAGCCGGCGCCGTCGTCGACGGCCCCGGTCCCGAGGTCCCAGGAGTCGAGGTGGGCGCCGAGGACGACGACCTCGTCGGGGCGTTCCCGCCCCTTCACCTCGCCCAGGACGTTCGCCGATGTCCCGTCGGGGAGCGGGCGACAGCCGAGGACGAGCCGCACCGTCACCGGTCCGCGCGAGAGCAGCCTCTCGAGGAGGTCGGCATCCGCGTTCGAGACCGCCGCCGCCGGGATGCGCGGCCCGCCCTCCTCGTAGCGCGTCGAGCCCGTGTGGGCGAACCGGCTCCGGGAGGTCCCGACCGATCGGACGAGGACGGCGACGGCGCCGTGAGGTCCCGCCTTCGCGGCCCCCGTCGTCCGCATCGGGACGTTCGCTCCGTAGCCCGGCCCCGGACCCGCCTTCATCGTCCTTCGGGCGAAGAAGACGATCCGGCCCCGGACGGCGTCCGGGTCGGCCTTCACGGCCTCGTCCAGCGACTCGAGCGATTCCATCCGGACCAGAGGCGCCGCGATCCCTTCCGGCGGCGTTCCGACGCTCCCGCCGAGCGCCGTGACGACGAGCGGTTGCCGGAACGGCGAGACGACCTCGGCCGCCTCGACGCCCCGCTCCCAGACGCTCACGGGGACCTCCTCGGCGCGCACGTCCGTGAAGCCGAGCTCCCTGAGGAGCGCCTGGCTCCAGGCGATCGCGGCCCGGTCCCCGGGCGAGCCGGAGGGTCGGGCGCCCACCTCGTCCGTCAGCCTCCGGACCCACTCCGCCGCCCGGGTCGGGGCGGTCCCCTTCGCCGCGAGGGCCGCAACGGCCTCCCGCGTCTCGGCGGGAAGCGGGTCGTCGGCCCGAACGGAGAGCGCGAGGAGGAGAAGCGTGAACGCCGGTGCGAGGCCGCGAGGGATCTTCGTCACGGAGACGGAGTCTACGGAAACCTCAGAGTCGCAGCGCCCACTTCCCGGAAGGGGTCCGGCGAACCGCGGGGGTCGCGGCCCGCGCCGCCTCCCGCGCCTCCCAGAGGGCCCGGTCCGCCTCGCGGAGGAGGTCCTCGGGCGTGCGGTGGCGCGCCGGGTCGAAGAGCACCGTCCCGATCGACGCGCTCGTGAGCGCGCCGCCGCTCTCCTTCTCGACCGCCTCCCCGATCGCGCTTCGCAGCCGCCCGGCGAGCGCCGGGAGCGTCTCGGGATCGACGTCTCCGACGACGACGGCGAACTCGTCGCCTCCGTAACGGGCCACGAGGTCGTTCGGCCGCGAGGCGTCGATGAGCGCCCGGGCCGCGTGGAGGAGGATTCGGTCCCCCGCGACCCGCCCCTTCGCGTCGTTCCACTCCCGGAACCGGTCGAGGTCGGCCAGGAGGAGGCCGAAGCCCGACCCCCTGCCGCGGCGCACGGCCTCTCCCCTCTCGGCGATCTCCTCGTAGAGCGCCTCGCGGTTCCAGAGGCGCGTCCCCGGGTCGGTCAGCCCCGCGAGGCGATATCGCCGGATCTCCTCCGACATGCGGAGCAGGACGGCCGAGGCGAGGCACAGGAAGAGGACGCCGAAGAGGAGGACCCGTCCGGAAAGATCGATCCGGGGCAGCTCCGCTCCGGGGAGCAGGCCAGCGACCGGGATCGCGGCGAGGACGAACGCGACGTGCCCGAGGAGGTCGGTCCGAGCGAGCCGCCGGCGCCGGATCGCCGCGGCTCCGAAGCGGACGAGGAGGTCGAGGAGGAGCGCCGCGAACGACCAGCGGAAGAGAAGGACCGGCAGGACGAGCCCCTCGGTGTCGGGCAGGAGGATCGCGAGGGGCGCGAGCAGGCCGAGTACCGGCAGCAGGATGCGGTGGACGAGCGGCATCCCCCCGAGGAAACGGAGCATCGCCGCCCCGTAGCAGACCGCGGTGGCCGAGAGGGCCACGAGCCCGGCCCGGAAGACGGCGGAGAGCGGGAAGGGGAGCTCCTCCAGGCGCGAGTGTCCGGTCGTCACCCAGAGCCCGAGAGAGACGGCGAAGCCGGCGAAGAGGAGGTAGTCCGCCGGGCTCCGCGCGTGAAACGCGAAGAGGACGAGGAGGCCGGCGACCACGAGCGCGGCGACGACGAAGAGGACGACCCCCTGGTCCCGGAGCGAGCGCCGCCGCTCCAGACGGTCGAGGCGGTCGATGACGGGCGGAGAGCGGAAGACGCTTCCGTCGCGCCGGCCGTGCCAGACCCGGAGGACGAGCTCGCGAGGCCCCGCCTCGTCCACGCGGTCGGTCGGCAGCGGGTAGACCCGCGCGACGAAGTGGGCGGTCTCCGGACCGGGCGGGAAGCCGCCGAGGCCGCCGATCGGGACGCCGTCGAACCACGCCTCGTCGACGTCGCGCAGGCCGTCCGCCGCGAACGCGAGCGGCTGCCCGACGAACGGCGAGAGGTCGACGAGGACCCGGTACCAGCGGACACCTCCGCGCCGGGCCTGGTCCGAAACCGGGTCGGCCGGCCGGAAGTCGAGCCGGTCGATTCCCGCGATACCGTCCGGCGGATCGGCGTCGGCCGCCCGCCAGCCCGTGTCGAGGACGAGCGGCAGCCCGGCCGGCGCCCGGCTCGGCTCCGCCATCGCGACCGAGGGCGGCGCGAAGAGCGCGAGGAGGAGGACGCACGCGGCCCGCCCCGCCCGGCGTGCCCGGCGCCCCTCCCTCACGAGACTGCGGGCTCGAGGAGCGACAGGGTCCCGGCGGCGACGTCCAGCTCCGCCAGGACGCCCACGGGGAACGTCGACTTGTCGGCGACGTGCCCGAACCGGAGCCCCGCGAGGACCGGGATGCCGAGCTTGCCGAGCCGGTCGGCGACGACCTCCTGCCAGGTCCAGGTCCCCTGGTAGCTTCCCTCGTCGCCCGGGCCGCAGTCCTTGAACTTGCCGAAGACGATCCCGGCGCACTTCGCGAGGCGCCCCGTCAGGACGAAGTGCGTCAGCCAGCGATCGATCCGGTAGGGCTCCTCGCCCACCTCCTCGAGGAAGAGGATCGAGCCGGCGAGCGGCGGCTCCCAGGGCGTCCCGACGAGCATCGAGAAGACGCTGATGTTCCCGCCCACGAGGCGGCCCCGGCCCGTCCCCGGAACGATCCGGCGCAGCCGGTCTTCCCTGTCGACGAAACCCTCCTTCGGCTCGAGCGGGGGCGCCGCCGCGACGACACCGGCCGGCTCCGCCGTGAACGCGACGCGCTTCAGCTCGGCGAGCGTGTAGTCCGAGAGGTTCTCCGAGCAGGTCGGCGCGTGGAACGTGACGAGCCCCGTCTTCGCGTAGAAGCCGTTCAGGAGCGCGGTGATGTCGCTGAAGCCGAGGAGCGGCTTCGGGTTCCTGCGGATCGCCTCCCAGTCGAGCAGCGGCAGCAGCCGCCCGGAGCCGTAGCCGCCCCGGATGCACCAGACCGCGTCGATCGAGGGGTCGCGGAACGCGGCGTTCAGGTCGGCGGCCCGTTCCTCGTCCGTCCCGGCGAGGTACATAGTCTGCCGGGCGGCGGCCGGCATCCTCTTCGGGACGAGACCGAGCGAGGCGACGACCTCTTCGGCGATCACGGCCGACTCGCCCTCCGACCCGGGGCTCGCGGGGGAGACGAGCGCGACCCGCGCACCCGGAGCGAGCGCCCTCGGTCGGACCGGGGCCGCGGGCGGGCTCGCGGCCCGGGCGGCGCGGGGCAGGGCCAGGAAGGCCGACGCGAGGGCGGCCTCGGAGAGCAGGCTGCGGCGTGTTCTCACCCGGCGATTCTAGGCCGCGGCGTCTGGACCGCGGAGCCGGAGCGCCGCAGAATCGCCCGGCCCGATGAGAGAGAACGCGCCCCTCGCCCTTCCGGCCGTCCTGCCGCGCCTCGCAAGTGACCCCGCCGCCGTTCCGGGAGAACGCCGATGACGCTGCGCGAAGGCCTCCTCCGCGTCCGCGCCGGAGAGGCCGCCCACCCCGACGCCGTCGCCGCGCTCACGCGCCTCGCCGCCGAGCACGGCACGCCGCTCTACGTCTACGACGCCGAGACCATCCGCGAGAAGGCGCGCGCACTGCGCGAGGCCTTCGCGCCCCGGTTCCGGCGCCTCGCCCTGCGTTACGCCCTGAAGGCGAACACGAACGTCGAGATCGTGAGGCGGGTCCTCGCCGAAGGGCTCGCTCCCGAGGTCGTCTCCGAGGGGGAGGTCCGCGCCGCGCTGCGCGCCGGGGCCGCCGGGCGCGACGTCCTCTTCACCTCGTCCTCCAAGAGCCCGTCGGAGATCGACTTCGCGCTCCGGCACGACGTCCTCCTCAACGTCGACAACCTCGACGAGCTCGCGCAGGTCTCCGCAGC
>JAGOBQ010000244.1 GCA_017999215.1 Thermoanaerobaculia bacterium | reverse complement strand
CTCCCGCCGTGCCCACGACCACGGCGGCCCCGGCGGAGAACGCTGCGGCGGCCGACCCGTCGGAGCGGCTCGTCGCCGCCTGGGTGCGGGCCCGGCGGGGAGACGCCGATGGGGCGCTTCGCCTCCTCCGCGAGCTCGACGCGGGGGGGTGGGACGTCCCGCCCGACGCGGCCGATTTCCCCGCGCTCGAGGCGAGCGCCGAGCTCGCGGCGATCCGTGCGCGGATCTCCGCGCGGGCGCCGCGAACGCCCCTCTCCGACGTCGCCGTCTCGATTCCCGAGGAAGGGCTCGTCGCCGAGGGGATCGCCGCCGACGCGAGGGACGGCGCGCTCTACGTCGGGAGCATCGCGAAGCGCAAGATCGTCCGCGTCTCGTCGTCGGGAGCCCCGAGCGACTTCGCGACGGGCGAAGCGTCCGGCCTCGGCGAGGTCCTCGGAATGAAGGTCGACCCCGCCCGGTCGCTCCTCTGGGCCGTCTCGAACGTGAAGGCGGGAGCGGGAGCCGGCGAGGCCGCGCGCTCGACCCTCCAGGCCTTCGACCTCGCCTCGGGCGTGCCGCGTGTCTCGGTCGCGATCGAGGAGCCGAAGCATCTCCTGAACGACCTCGCGGTCGCGGAAGACGGCTCGGTCTTCGTGACCGACAGCGAGGCCGGAAGCGTCCTCCGCCTCCCCCCGGGCGGCGCGCGCCTCGTTCCGTTCCGCGAGAGGGGCTTCACCTACCCGAACGGCCTCGCGATCGTCGACGGCGTCCTCCTCGTCTGCGACGTGTTCGGCCTCTGGGCGCTCGACGGTGAGGGGGCCGCTCCCCGGCCCCTCCTCGCGCCGGAGAGGTTCCCGCTCGGGGGGATTGACGGGCTCTCGGCCCGCGGACGGACCCTCGTCGGCGTCCAGAACGCGCTCGGAGCGCCGCGCATCGTTCGTCTCGAGCTGGCGCCCGCGGCCCGCGCCGTACTCCGGGCCGAGGTGATCGAGGCGGGGAACCCGCTCTGGCGCATTCCGACGACGGGCGCGTTCCGCGGGGACGAGTACCTCTACATCGGGAACAGCTGCCTCGACGCGCGCCGCGACGGCGAGGTGACGGCCGAGGGGCGCATCCCCACGCGGCTCCACCGCCTGAAGCTCCCGTCCTGACCCCGGCCGGCCCCCCGAGCGCGGCGCTTTCGCGGCGCCGCAACGACGCACCGCCGACCGCCGGCCCGGGGCGAGCCGGTCGCCTCCCCGTAGACTCGTGGAGTCGGAGGATCATCGTGACAGCTGCGTATCGGTCGCTGCCTCGCCGCTCCGGAGTGCTTCTCCTCCCCTTGCTGGCTCTCCTCGCGTCCTGCGCCTCACGGCCCGTCGTGCCGACCGGAGCCCTCGCCCAGCCCGATCTCGAGCGGGCGAGGAGCCGGTTCGCACAGCACGGCGTGACGGGGGCCTTCGTGCTCCTGACGCCGGGCGTCGTCGCGGACCCCGGATCGGCGACGCAGGCGATCGTGGTCGCGAGCGGCGACGACGCCGGGAGGCGGACGATCCCGGCTTCGACGTTCAAGATCCCGAACACCCTGATCGGGCTCGAGACGGGAGCGGTGAAGCCCGACGAGGTCTTCCGGTGGGACGGCAAGCCGAGGGAGTTCGAGGCCTGGGAGCGCGACCTCACGTTCGTCGAGGCGTTTCGGGTCTCCTGCCTCCCCTGCTACCAGGAGCTGGCGCGCCGGGTCGGGATCGAGCCGATGCGGAGGCTCGTCCGCGAGCTCGGATACGGCAACGGCGAGGTGGGCGACACCGTCGACGTCTTCTGGATCGACGGGCCGCTGAAGATCTCGGTCCGGGAGGAGGCCGAGTTCGTGCGTCGCGTTTACCTCGGGGACCTTCCCTTCGGCCGGGACCACCTCGAGACGCTGAAGGCCGCGATGAAGCTCGAGGACACCTCCGCCTACCGGCTCTTCGCCAAGACGGGCTGGGCGGGCATGGCGAATCGAGTCGATCCCGGCGTGGGCTGGTTCGTCGGCTGGGTCGAGACGCCCGAGGGACCGCGCTTCTTCGCCACCCGGGTCGTGATCCCGCAGGACGCGCCGAAGGCCGATCTGACGTTCCGAAAGCAGCTCACCCTCGAGCTCCTGAAGGACGTCGGCGCCATCCGCTGACCCGGCTCGCGCGGGCTCCAGGGAGGATCGGCGCAGAGGTCGAGGCGCGCCCGAATCCGTCGCCGCGTCCTCTTCCGCATCCCTCCCCCTCCCCCTCCCCCTCGTACCCGAAGTTCGCAGCGAGCCAGCGCTCGGCCTCGTGGAGGGGCATTCCCTTGCGCTGGGCGTCGTCGGCGACCTGGTCGCGTCCGAGACGGCCGACGGCGAAGTAGTGAGCGTCGGGGTGCGCGAGGACGAGGCCGCTGACGGAGGCGGTTGGAAGCATCGCGCAGCTTTCGGTGAGGGGCATCTCGGCGTTGACGGTGGCGTCGAGGAGCGAGAAGAGCGGCCGGCCGGTCGTCCATCTCGTAGACGTGGTCGCCGGAGAGGATGAGGACGAGGCGCGGCCGCTTGTTCTCGATCAGGCTCGCGTTCTGGCGGATGGCATCGGCCGTCCCCTGGTACCAGCTGCTTCCGAGCTGCAGCTGCGCGGGGACCGCGTCGATGAACTGGTCGAGGCGGGCACTTAAGAGGTTCCAGCCCCTCTTGAGGTGGCTCGAGAGGGAATGCGACTTGTACCGCGTGAGGACGTGTATCCGGCGGAGCCCGGAGTTGACACAGCTCGAGAGGGCAAAGTCTATGGTCCGGAAGATCCTGCCGAAGGGGACCGCCGACTCCGCCCTCACGTCGGTGAGAGGCCGCAGAAGCTCGTCTTGGCCGCCCGCCGTGACGAATGCAAGGGTGTCTTCCATGGGGCTCCTCCTCGGCGGGTCCAGCCCTCGCGAGCTCGAAGAGGGGAGATCCGCAGGGAGGGAAGGTCGGCGGTCTGTTCTACGCTCTACGGTGCGCCGCAGAGTGTAGAAGGTAGACCTGACCCTCCTCTCGGGTCCCGTGCTACTTCTTCCCCTCGAGCTCCCTGAGCCGCGCGTTCGCGGCACGGTACGCCTCGAGGGCCTTCTGAACGTCGCCCGGGCCTCCCTCCGTCACGAGCCGGGTGTAGACCTCGAAGGCGCGCTGCTTCTCGGCGCGGGCTTCCCGGAGCTCCCGGCTCTCCGTCGACGGGGCCTCCGGCGCGGCGGACGCCGGTCCCGGCGGCAGCGACAGGACGCGCGTCCCCTCCGATACGCCGGGCTCTCTCGGGCTCCCGGCCGGCGGCTTCGCGTTCGAGCGGAGGTCCCGGGCGCCGAGCGGCCCGAGGCGCCGCCGGCCCGGGCCGAGGAAGGCCTTTCCGAGCTTCGCCCCGATCCGGGCGCCCCAGACGTTGAAGCAGTACTTCTCCGGGTCGGGCACGTTCCTCCCGAGGAGCTCGCGGTAGTACTGCTCGAGCGCGTTCGCGACCTGGGAAGCGCTCGTCGGGTCCACCTTCCCCGGGGCGAGCCCCGCGGCGCCCGGCGCGGGCGTGCCGTCGAGGGCATCGGCGAGGACCGAGCCGAGCTCGCCCTGCACCTGCATCTCGAAGAACGCCGTGCCGAAGAGGTGATACCAGGGGCCCGCGTTGTCGCCGGCGAAGGGATCGGGCTTCGTCTCGGGCAGCGGCCTCGGGCCGTCGATCCGCCGGGAGCCCCCGGCGGTGTCCGCGTCAGGCGCCGCGCCCGCGTCGCGCAGCTCGGGCGTCTCGAGGGCGCCTCCCCGGATCGGCGCGAGGTACTTTTCGAACGCGGCGAGGTTCTGCGCGACGCCGGTGAAGTTCCCGTCGGCGCCCCGCGCGAGGGACCGCATCGTGTTGTGGGCCATCAGCAACGCGTGCCGCGAGTCCCCGGCCGTCTGCTCGAGGGCGAGGTAGAAGACGTCTCCCGGCGTGAGGCGTCGCCGCTCGCGCTCCGAGGTCGTGACGATCGACTGGAGGAGCGCCCCCTCCGTTCCGGGCTGGGCGCGTGCCGCGGCGCCGTAGAGCGACGCCTGCCGGGAGAGGAGCCTCCGTGCCTCGGTGCGGTCGGTGAAGACGAACTCGTCCGAGAGGCCATCCCCGAGCGAGGTCAGGTTCGCGGCCGTCCCGCCCTCGGCGAAGAGCCAGTTCAGGGCGCTCGCCGAGCCCCCGGGGGGCGTCGAGGCGAAGGTGGGCGCCCCGGGGTGTTTCCGGTCGTAGAGCGCGACGGCGGCTCGGAAGGAGGGCTCGAGGTCCTCGTAGTCGGCGCGGATGTGGGTCGCGGACGGCTGCAGGAGCATGCCGAAGAAACGGAGCGCCTCCTCGCAAAGCGGCTTGCCGGTGTCCGCGCGCCCTTTCGACAGGCCGGAGCTCTCCATCTTCGCGTGGAGCGCCTTCGCGAGCGCCTGCACCTTGCCGAGTGTGCGGCGGTTCCCCGGGTCGTCGCCGTCGAAGCTCGCCCAGACCATCGCGCAGTGCTTCGGGTAGAGGATCCGCCAGTTGACCGAGGAGACCGACCCGTCGTCGTCGGCGAACGGGCCTCCCGACGTCGACGGCGTCGACGGGCGCCTGGAGGCGACCGTCTTCTGGTGGACGCGGACGCCGGGGAGGACGTCCACGAGGACCTCTCCCTTCCCGACGCGGCAGACCGATTCCGGGCGGTCGAGCGGGCCCTTCAGGACGACCGAGGCGTCCTCGCGTCCGCTTCCCCAGCGTCCGACGACGACCTTCCCGGGGGCCGCGAGAGGGGTCTCCGCGCGGGTGTAGTAGTAGCCCTCGAAAAGCTGCTGGAAGACCTGCGTCGATCCCAGGAGAGGAGCGACGGCCGTCACCGCGGCCTTCTCGGTCTCTCCCGCGGCGCGGGCGAGGCCCGGTCCCGAGAGGACGAGGGCGACGGCGACGAGGGTGCGGCGCGTCACGGACCCTCCGCGGCGCCGCTCAGTTCAGCGGCGCGTCGAAGGAGTAGTCCTCCGTCTGCTCGCAGTACTTGCCGTCACCGCACCAGCCTTCGCCGCCGCGAAGCGTCCCTTTCACCCGCTTCGCGTTGAAGACCTCCAGCGCGACGACGACACTGTCGAGGCCGTTGAGCGTGCTGACCATCTCGGTGCCGAAGTGACCGGCCCCGCACTGGTGCAAGAGCTCCACCTCTCCCGCGTCGTTCAGCTCGAGGTCGACGAAAGGAGCCTTCTTCTCTGCGCAGAGCTTCCGCCGGGCGTTTGCACGATCCCTTGCCATCGACAGCTCGACGACCGGTGCCTCGCTCTCCGCCAGGAGGACGTGGATCCGCTTGCCGGCCGGCCCGCTGTCGTCGGCGTACGCCCAGGCGACTTTCGGCGAGAACGCGACCTCGGCCTTCTCCATCGTCTCGGGGTTCGCGAAGTAGACGATCCTGCCCTTTCCGCCGGCCGTTCCGCTCTTCTGGGCCAGGGCCGGAAGGGACGCGAAGACGAGGGCGACACCGACGGCGAAACGGAACAGGCCCATGGCTCCTCCGTACGATCCTCAGCTTGTGTGCCGCGATGATCCCACGAGATCGCATCGGCGCCCGTCTCGACGAGACTCCGGTCCGCCCCGGCGGATGGCTTTCGGGCGTCGTGGAGGTCCCGAACCGGGTTCGCGCAGCCGACGTCCGGCTCTACGTGGAATGCGTTCACACCTTTCCCGGATTCTCTTCCGCAGAGAGCTCGGGCGGCCCGAACCGGGAGTTCCTGTGGCACGCGATCGCTTGACAAGGGCCGAGGAGCTCGCGGCGCGTGCATGAAGTAGGGGCGAAGGCGCTTCCGCAGAGGGGGGCTTGACCACGCGTGGCCGACGTCGGCGCCACCTCGACTCTCTCGAACGCCGCGAGCTCGGCGCTGCGATTGGCCTCACAGGGAGTGCAGCGTCCGCCGTCCGCTTCGCGAGGCCCCTCCAGACTCCTCCCGATTGACTCCCCCCCCGATGTGCCATGAGCCCCCGGTACCAATTGACAACTCTGCAAAGGGGGGGGAGAATTCTCCGTCCTCGGCGACGAATTGACCCTTATGTCTCGGTGCAGCCCGGAGCAATGCGAGGCCGAAAAGAGGCGAGCGTGCGGGCAAGGCCGTATGGCGGGGCTGAAGAAGCGGGCGCCGAGAGGGAGGATAGAGGATGAAGTTGGTGCGGTTTCTGATCGGTTCTCTGCTCGTGGCCGGAATGCTCGCAGTGGCTCCCGCCGCGTTCGCCGACGAGGACGATGGTGGGGGAGGCCGTCGTGGGCCCTTCAACCAGGAACCGTTTCCGGGGGACCCGTGGGGGGGTGGGGGCGAGGCACAATGCTGGAACCCGACATGCGCCGCCAGCACTTGGAATGAAGATATGGAGACATCAGCTTGCGATTACTTCCCATATAACGGTAGGTGTTTCTGCAACTTCATGACGACGCCCGATGGTGGAGCTTGCGAGGCCACCTGATTCCGCGGGTCGGGGTCGTCGCTCTCCTCGCGGCGGCTCTCGCACAGCCAGGCCTCGCGCGCGAGGTATCGGTCGTCGTGCACGGCCCGCTCCCCAGGGG
>JAGOBQ010000243.1 GCA_017999215.1 Thermoanaerobaculia bacterium | reverse complement strand
ACCTCGGCGGTCACCGCCACCATGCGCGAGGCCGCGTCGGCCGCCCCGGCGACGTGGGTGATCCGAGCCCGGAACCCGCCTTCGTCGCCCGGGACGCGGAAGCGGGCCACGAGCCCGGCGCGGAGGTTCCGGGCGTCCTCCGACGGGACCTGGAAGCGCAGGAGGAGCGGGTCCCGCCTCACGAGGGTCGCGAGGACGCCGCCGGGGGAGACGTACTGTCCGGTCGTCACCGTCCGCGTCTCGATGCGCCCCGCGACGGGGGCACGGACGAACGCGTCGCGGAGGTTCAGCTCGGCCTGGTCGAGCGCCGACTTCGCCTGGGCGACGTCGGCCGCGGCGGTCTGGACGCGCGTCGCGAACGTGTCGATCTCCTCGCCCGGGATGAGGCCGGGGTTCTTCTCGACGACGGCCTTCCGGCGCGCCAGCGCCGCCTCGGCGTCGGCCTTTGCGGCCTCGGCCTTCTGAACGTTCGCGCGGGCCGCCTCGACGGAGAGCTGGTAGCGGCGCGGCTCGATCTCGACGAGCGCCGTCCCGGTCTCGACCGACTCGCCCTCGACGAACTTCACCTGCTCGACCACGCCGGCGACGCGGGCCGTCACCTGGACCTTCTCGAACGCCTCGACGGAGCCGACGGCGGTGACCGTGTACTCGACGGGGCGGCTCTTCACAGGCGACGTCTCGACGGGGAAGGCGGGCGGGCCGCCCTTGCCGCCGGAGGCGCCCTTCTTCTCTCCGCCTCCGGAGCAGGAAAGGGCGAGCGCGGCGGCTCCGGCCAGGAGGACGACGGGGGCGAGAGTGCGGCGCTTCACGGGAGGGGCTCCTTTCCTTCCGGGTCGAGGCCGAGGGCGGCCCAGGTGTCGAGGACGGCGGCGCCGAGGCCGTAGCGCTCGTTCGTCAGCGCGACGTCGGCCTCGAAGAGGCTCTGGTTCGCGTCGGCGACGGCGAGCGCGTTCGCGAGCCCTTCGCGGTAGAGCGTCGTCGTCTCGGAGGCGTTCTTTCGCGCCGCCTCGAGGGCGACGGCGGCCTGGCGGACCGCGGCGCGGGCGTTGTCGAGCGAGGCGAGGGCGGCCTTCACCTCGAGCTCGACGGCGCGCTCGCGGGCCCGGGCGTTCAGGTCGGCCGCCCGGGCGTTGGCGTTCCGCTCCCTCCGGTCCGCGAACCGGGTCGCGGAGTCGAAGAGCGACCAGGAGAGGTCCAGCCCGTAAGTCCAGGTCGTGTTCCGGGCGTTCAGTCCCCCCTCGTTCGTCCACCGTCCGTCGGCGCGTGCGACGAGGGAGGGGAAGAAGCGGTTCATCGGCTCCTTCGCCCAGAAGTGGAGCGCCTCGGCGCGCTTCATCCCTGCGGCGACGTCGAGCCTTCGTTCGCGGGCCCGGGTGACGAGCTCCTCCTCCGCGGGGCGCTCGCGGTCGGCCGTCGCGAGGAGGGACTGCGGGACCTCGAGCCCCTCGGGGACGTCGGAAACGAGGAGGTTCGCCAGGGAGAGGCGCGAGGTCTCCTCGTCGTTCCGGGCGCGCGTCGCCTCGCGCTCGGCCGTCGCGAGCTCCAGCTCGGCGCGGGTGACGTCGTTGCTGCTCGTGATCTGGGCCTCGAAGCGGGCACGCGCGTCCTCGAGGTTCTTCCGGGCCAGCTCGACGCGGCGCTCGGCGGCGCCGGCGACCTGGTCGGCGCCGAGCGTCCGGAGGAACGCGGCGGCGGCCTCGAACGCGACGAGCCGTCGCTCCTCGGCGGCCTCGAGGCTCGCGGCGTCCCGGTCGCTCCGCGCCTGCCGCCAGAGCGGGAGGGCGCGGGCGTCGAAGAGGACCTGCCTCGCCGTGATGCTCGAGGAGAAGGCGTCGCGCTTCGAGAGGACGACCTCCTGGCCTCCGACGGTGCTCGTCCGCTCGAAGGGGCGTCGGGTGTAGTTCCCGACCGCCTGGACGTCCGGGAAGAAGAACGCGCGCGCCTTCGAGACGCGCGCCTCGGCCGCCTCGAGCCGCTCGCCGGAGGCGAGGGCCCGCTCGTTGCGCGAGACCGCGAGACGGATCGCCTCGTCCAGGGTGAGGGGCGTGCCGTCGCCGAGGGCCGATGTCGAGAGGAGGAGGGGAAGAAGAAGGAGAAGGGGCACCGGTGGGATACGTGCCCCGCGGTGGGGGAGATGCATACCGCGGGGCATACTACCGGACGGTCGTTCGGCTTTACGCCCGAAACTTACGGCGTGTGGCGAAACGTCACGCTCTCCGGGCGAGACGAAGGCCTCCCGCGGCGATCGCAGTCGCGAAGGCGAGAAGGGCGCCCGCGTCGAGGGTCGGCACGGCAGCGGCGTCCTCCGGGGCGAAGGGGAGCGAGACCGGTGGACCGAGGAGGAGAGCACCGCCGGCGACGGTCTCGCTCGTCGTCCCGGCCGTGTTGGAGAGGGTGGTCGTGGAGCCGTCGATGCTCGCGCTGACGGTCGCTCCCGGTTCGAGCGTCACCGCGAGAGACAGGATCGCGTCCCCTGCGCCCGGAGGCTGCGCGAAGGGGATCGCGCCCGCGCTCTCGTCGAATGACCCGACCCACGTGATCGTGCTGTCTCCCTCTGCCGTCGTCTCGAAGAGCGGTGTCCGCCCTGCGAGGAGCCCCGCGCGGCCGAGGTTCGCCGAGGCGACGGCGGAGGCCGGGGTGAAACGGACGGTGACGGCGAACGCCTGGATCCGGGAACCGGCCGGACGGTCGACGCCGAGAGGAGTCCCCGCGGCGTCGGACAGGAGGATCGGGACGGCGAACGGGCCGGAGCCGGAGAGGGCCCCGAATCGGAGCGTGTCCTGGGCGAGCGTGGCCGGCGCGACGAGGAGGAGGGTGGCGAGGGCGGCGGAAGAGAGGGCGCGCATCGTCGGCTCCTTGCTCACAGCGGCTCCGGGCCGCCGGCGTAGAGGAAGTTGATCAGGTAGAAGAGGTCGAGGGCGTCGACCCGTTCGTCGGCGTTGACGTCGGCGATGCCGAGCGGCTCCGGGCCGGCCGAGTAGAAGGAGTTGACGAGGTAGAAGACGTCCGCGGGATTCACGACGCCGTCGTCGTTCACGTCACCGGGAAGGCCGATCGTGTGGAAGACCTCGTTCGTCGTGATCGGCGCCTCGGTGTCGAAGACGATCGTGGCGGAGTTGACGATGCGGGTACCGGGAGGGAGGCCGGTCTTCGTCCGGACGGAGAACGTGAGGACGCCTTGGCCTCGTCCGGTAGCATCGTCGGGCGGGAGGAAGCCGGCCATCGGGTCCTCGGGCAGGTCACCCGTCTCCGGGTCGAGAGTCCGAAGCGCCACGCGAAGCGTCCCGCCGGTGAGCGCGGAGGTCGTCTCGACCCACCAGCGCTTCCCGCGATCCCGCCTCCAGTCCTCCGTTCGGGACGAGAGACGGAACGCGGGCGTGTCGACTGGCGTTTCGAGGGCCTCGGCGCCCCAGCCGAGGTCCGTCACGCGGAGCGTCGTCAGGTCGAGGGAGGGGTCGAGCGCGTCGGTCAGGGAGACCTCCTGCGCCGGCGCCGAGGCGGACGGGACGTTCTGGAAGTAGACGGCGTACGTGAGCCGGTCGCCGGAACGGACGCGGTGGCGAGGCCCGGCGCCCGGCGTCGCCGTCTTGCCGTTCGGGTCGCCCGGCGAGACGAGCTCGGGTCGGCCCGTCTCCAGAGCGACCTGCTTCATCACCCAGTCGGGGTAGGTCCCGTCGGGCCGCCGGAACTGGCTGTACTTCGACCACGGGTTCCGGTCGACGGGGTGCTCCAGGAACCAGCGCTCTTCGCGCTTGAGCTTTTCGATGTAGGCGTTCGTCGCGAGCTCGTCGACGGCGGCGACGGCGCCCGCGCCGAGGATGATCCAGCCGACCGGTGAAGCGGCCAGGAAGGTTGCGCCTCCGATCGCCACACCTCCGCCAACCGTTGTGCATTCGACGGAGGCCATCAGGCTCGTCATCGTCCAGATGACGCCGACTCCAGCCGACCCGAGCTGTCCGACGCCGTGCACGAAGGCCCAGCCCTGGCCGGGTTGAGCGGAGTCCTTGAAGTCGCCGGCCGCGCCGGCGAGGGAGTTGCCGACGCTGACGGGTGCGAAAAAGTTGCCCAGGGAGTCGGAGAAGAGCCCGAGGACGACGTCCGTCCCGTCGATGAGCCAGTCCTTCATCGCCGCGCCCGGGTTCTCGAGGCCCGACGGATCCGAGTAGCGGACCGGGTTGCCGCCGACGTAGTCGTAGAGGTGGAAGCCGGCGCCGTAGCGGAGAGGATCGGGCGAGAGGAAGCGGCCGAGGCCGGGGTCGTAGGAGCGGGCCCGCATCTGCAGGAGGCCGTGAGCGTCGGTCGCGACGCCGAACCGGCCCGCGTACCGGAACGGGTTGGGCACCAGCTCCGTCGTCGTGGCCGGCTCGCCGAACGGCCCGTAGTCGTAAGAGCAGACGACCGCCCCTGTGCCGTCGGTCAGCTGGCGCGTGTGGCCCGAGGCGTCGAACGCGAAGTAGGAGACGCCACCCGACCCGTCGATCCGGGCGACGAGCCCGAGGCCGGCGACGAAGCGCGCGACGAGCTGGCCCGCACCGTCGTGCTCCGCGGTGATCGTCCATCCGTCCCAGGTCCAGACTCGCGACTGAGCCTCGTGGTGTTCCGCGACGCGGCGGCCGAGGGGGTCGTACTCGTAGGTGTAGGTCCCGAGCGTCGGGTGGACGACACGGACGAGCTGGCCCTGCGCGTCCCAGTCGTACGTCGTCGTCCCGGATCCGTCGGTGCGGCGAATCAGCTGCCCCGCAGCGTCGTAGTCGAAGGTGGCGCTCCCGGCGGTGAGCATCCGGTTGAGCGCGTCATGGGTGTAGGCGGTGGCCGTGGACGACTCCGTGACCGTCACGCGGTTGCCGCTCGAATCCCATTCGAAGGTGGTCTGCTCACCGCCGGGGCGGGTGACGCCGACGAGGCGGGAGGCGGCGTCGTAGCGGTAGAGAGTCGTGCCCGCCGCTGTCGCCATCGAAAGCGGGTTCCCGTTCGCGTCGTAGGTGTAAGCGAAAGACGAGAGGGACTCGCTGGCGGGGCCGCGATTCTCGAGCGACTCCACCCGGCCCGCGGCGTCGTAGCGGTAGTGGGTCGAGGTCCCGTTACCCTTGCGCTCGAGGGAAAGGCGTCCGGCCGCGTCGTACTCGTACGAGACGATGAGGCTCGCAGATCCGTCGAGGACGCGCGAGAGGCGCCCGGCGGCGTCCCGCTCGTACACGAGAGCAAAGCCGTCTGCCTCGGTCCTCTTCGTCATGCGTCCCCCGTCGTCGCGGTCGTAGGCGAGGGGATACCCGTCGACGCCCGTGACACGCCGCGGGAATCGACGGGCGTCGCGCTCGACGGTGATCGATCCTGCCGGACCCGCCGCACCCGACACGTCCCCGTTGGAGTCGTAGTCGTAGGTCTCGACGACGCCGCCGGCAAGCTCCTTGCGGACGATCTGACCGCGACGGTTCCAGGAGAGGGCCATCGGCTGTCCATTCCGGTTCGTCGCCGCGACCGGAAAGCCGCGGTCGTCGAACGAAACCGTCTCGGTCGACCCGTCGGGATAGGTGGTCGATGAGGTCCGGCCGGGCAGGTCCAGCGCGAACGTCGATTCGTTCGCTCCCGGGTCGACGAGGGCCTTCGGAAACGCGCCGCCGGCGGAAGGATACCGGTACGTGAGGTCGACGCGGCTCCCGGAAGGGCCGACGGCGCTGGCGATCTCGTGAAGGAGGCCGTAGGTCGTCTCCGAGACCCCTCCGGCCGGGTCGACGACCCGAACGAGGTCTCCCTCGGCGTCGTGGATCAGCCGGACCGTCTGACCGAGGGGGTTGCGGGCCGCCACGAGGCGGCCGCTCTCGTCGAAGGAGCTCTCCCAGCTTCGTCCGGCCCCGTCGCGCGTCGTGATCCGCCCCTCGTCGTCTGCCTCGAACGAGATCGGCTCCGCGCCTCCCGAGGAGTGGCGGCCCGAGTTCCGGCCCGCGGCGTCGTAGGAAAAGAACCGCGTCGTGCCGTCCGGGCGAGCGACGGACGCGAGCGCGTGGTCGGACGGGCTTCCGGTGATCGGCACGTAGTCGTAGCGGGTCACGAGGCCCGTCGGCGTCGTGACGGTGAGGAGGTGCTCTCCGGACCCGTCGTAGCCGTACGTCGTGGCCTGGCCCGTGTGATCGACGACGTGGGACACACGGCCGTTCCCTCCGTAGTGAAGCGTGAGGGAGTCGCCGCTTGCGTGCGTGATCGTGGAGAGCCGGCCGGCCCCGTCGTATCGGAGGACCACGCCGTCCCCGAAGAGGTCCTTCTGGAAGGCGAGGCGACCGGCCGCGTCGAAGCCCGAGACCGAGCCATTGCGCTCCGTCAGGGCGAACCCGGTCGCGGTCCTGGTCAGGCGTCCCCAGTCGCCGGGCCGTCCCCGGAATCCTCCCGAGGCGAGTGGACGGAAGGCCCGGACCCCGCCCGACCCGGAGCGGACCTGGACCTCGCCCCCTTCGAGCTCGATGGCCCGGACGTCCCAGTACAGGTTCGTCCAGCCGCGTCCCCAGGGGCCGAGGCGGAAGCGCGACAGGACGTCGGCCG
>JAGOBQ010000242.1 GCA_017999215.1 Thermoanaerobaculia bacterium | reverse complement strand
TGCGCGAGCGCGGCCGCCGCGTCGGGACCGTCGGCGGGTCGATCGGGATCTGGCGGATCGAGAGCGCGCCCCCGCGCTGAGCCCGGCCGGTCCTCCTAGAAGCCGCCGGCCGCCGCCGGGCCGGCGTCCGGCGGGCCGCCCCAGGAGAGCTCGCGGAGGAGGACCTGCCCGTTCAGGCGCGGCTGGAAGCGGAGCCTCGCGTCGACTCCGTAGGTCCTCCGCCGGTTGAAGAGCGGGATCAGGGGCAGGTCGTCGAGGACGATGCGCATCGCCTCGTGCAGCGCCTCGAGCCTTCGCGACGGGGAAAGGATCGCCCCGGCCCGCTCGATCGCCTCGTCGAGAAGGGGGTTCGCGTAGCCGCCGAAGTTCGAGACGCCCCAGCTCCGCCCCTGCCGCGTGTGGAGGAGGGCGTCGAAGAGGTGCGACGCGTCGCCGTTGCACGACCAGCCGACCGAGAAGAAGGGGCTCTCGCCCCGCTCGAGACGGGCGGAGAGGACGGACCACGGGAGCCCGACGACCGTCGTCCGGATGCCGACCCGGGCGAGCTGCTCGGAGAGGACGCGTCCGACGTTCGGAGCGAACGCCTCCGCCATGTCGAGCGTCACGGCGAAGCCGTCTCCCAGGCCGGCCCGCCGCAGCAGCTCCCGGGACCGCTCCCGGTCCGGCCGAGGCTCGCCGCCGCCCGGCAGGTAGCCGAAGATCGACGGCGGAACGACCTGGTCGACGGGCATCGCCTCGACCCCGGAGCTCTCGACGAGCTCCTCCGGGTCGATGGCGAGGTAGATCGCCTTGCGCACGTCGCGCGACTGGAGCGGACCCGGGAGGTCGAACCGCGCTCCGAGGAGGACGACGACGAGCCCCGGGTGGCTGACGAAGCGGACGCCCGCCCCGGCTCCTTCGAGGTCCCTCCGCTTCAGCTCTCGCGCGAGGTGGAGCTCGCCCCTCGCGAGCGCCTCCGCCCGGGCGGCCGCCTCGGGAAGGACGCGGAAGCGCGCCTCCCGGAGCGAGGGCCCGCCGCCCCAGTACCGGTCGTTCGCCACGAGGCGAAGGACCTTCCCCGGCTCCCACGAGACGAAGGAGTAGGCCGCCGTCCCGACCGGCACCGTGATCTCCTCCGGGGTGCCGGCCGGGACGATCCCGACCCCCGCGAGCTTGTTCAGGAGGACGGGCTCCGGGACGGACGTGCCGATCTCGAGCGTCGCGTCGTCGACGGCGTCGATTCTCACGAGCGACTCGAGGTGCGGCGCCGCACGGAACCGCCGGGCTCTCTCGAGGCTGAACTTCGCGTCCCGCGACGTCAGCGGCTGCCCGTCGTGGAAGCGGACGCCGGGGCGCAGCTTGAAGCGCCACGTCAGGTCGTTCGGGTTGCTCCACCCCTCGGCGAGCGCCGGGACGACGCGCATCTGCGGATCGAACGTGACGAGCGGCTCGAAGACGTTCGCGAGGACCGAGTGGGTGACGCTGTCGTCGTGGCGGTGCGGGTCGAGCGTCCGGACGTCCTGCTCCATCGCGACGAGGACCGTGCGCGGCGGAGACTCTCCGCCGCAGGCCGTGACCCCGGCTGCGAGGAGGACGACGGCCCAGGCCGACCGGCGCGCCATGCCCGATTCTAGTGCGCGGCCGCGCCGTCCGGCAGGCGGGGCGTCCGGGGCGTCAACGGCTCAGCGGGCCGTCCCGGGGCCGTAGCCCGTGACCACGTACGAGCCGCTCTTGGCGTCCCGGCGGAGCGTGATGACCTTGTGCTTCTGGGCCGACTCGAGGAGCTCGGAGAACGCGCGGAACCCGTAGTAAGACTCGGAGAAGCTCGGGTTCTTGCGCTGCATCGTCTGCTTGACCATCGAGCCCCAGAGGATCTCCTTGTTCTCGCGCTGGAGCGCCTGCATCGACTCGATGAGGAGCGAGAAGACCTCGCGGCTCTTCTCCGGGAGCCCGGCGACGGCGGGGACCTTCACCTGCTCGCGGACGAGGTCCTCGTAGTAGATGAACTCGTCGCAGTTCTCGATGAGGAGCTCGGAGGTCGATCCCTTCACGCCGAAGCCGAGGACCGTCTTGTTGTTCTCCTTCAGCTTCGAGACGAGGGGCGAGAAGTCGGAATCGCCCGAGCCGATCACGAACGTCGTGATGTGCTCCTTGTTCGAGGCGAGGTCCATCGCGTCGACGACCATCCGGATGTCGGCCGAGTTCTTCCCCGTCATCTTGTGCTGCGGGATGTCGATCAGCTCGAAGGCCGACTCGTGGAAGGCCCGCTTGTACTCGGCGTACCGGGACCAGTCGGCGTAAGCCTTCTTGATGATGATCTTCCCCTTGTCGAGGAGGCGCGACAGGAGGAGCTTGACGTCGAACTTCGGGTGCCCGCTCTCGCGGAGGCCGATGATGACGTTGTCGATGTCGATGAAGAGGGCGAGCTTCTGGTCTTCCTGGCTCATGCTCACTGGGGGCGCGGCGGGGACGACGGTCTCGACGATCGTCGTCGTTGCGGGAGAGAAGGCCTCGGTCTCGAAGAACGTGACGTCGGCGGCGGGGATGGCGGCCGCCTCCGCGGCGGCCGTGGCGCCCGACTTCGTCGACCGGCGACGGCGGCGCGTGGGACGGGGTTTCTGGCTGGTTTCGTTCAAGCGTCTCATATTACGACACATGCGAGAATCGCCCGGATGCCGCTCAACGATGAATCGGACGAAGGAATCGCGATCCTGCACGCGGCGGCCGTGGCCGCCGACCTGACCGGACGCGGCGCCCTCGTCGTCTCCGGTCCCGACGCCGCGGAGCTCCTCCACGGCCTCGTCACGAACGAGGTGAAGGGCCTTCGCCCCGGGGCGGGCCGTCACGCGGCGCTCCTCACGCCGAAGGGTCGGATGCGCGCCGAGCTCGCCGTCCTCCGAGTCTCGGAGTCCGAGCTCCTCCTCGAATGCGACGCCCCCCTCGCCGGGCCGCTCCTCGGGATCCTCCAGGGCTACGTTCCTTTCAGCCGGTCGGTCCTGGAGGACCGATCGAAGGAGACCGGCGTCGTCCACCTCGAGGGTCCGGCCGCGGCCGAGCTCCTGCTCGCCGCCGCCCTGCCCGAGCCCGGGCCGGAGGAGTACGCGCACGCGGCCGGCTCCCTCGACGGCATCCCGCTCCGGGTCGTCCGCGTCTCGCGCGCCGGCGAGCCGGGCTTCGACGTTCGCACCTCGCCGGCCGCCGTTCCCGCGCTCCTCGACCTCCTCTCCTCCCGCGGGGCCGCGATCGTCTCCCCCGACGTCCTCGAGGCGGGCCGGATCGAGGCCGGCCTCCCCCGCTGGGGCGCCGAGCTGACGGAGACGACGCTCCCGAACGAGGCCGGCCTCGAGCGGACGGCGATCTCCTACACGAAAGGGTGCTACCTCGGGCAGGAGACGGTCGCGCGGATCCGGACCTACGGCCACGTGAACCGGCGCCTCGTGGCCCTCCTCCTGCCGATCGGCTGCGCCGCCGCCCCGGGCGACGACGTGCGCGCCGGCGAAGAGACCGTTGGAAACGTGACGAGCGCGGTCGACTCCTCCCGGCGCGCGGCGCGGGTCGCTCTCGCCTACGTGAAGAAGGGGCACGACGAGGCCGGGACGGCGCTCGCCGTGGCGACGAAGGAGGGCGCGGTCGCGGGACGCGTGGCCGCCGTCCCGCTTGAGCGCTGAGACGCGCGCCCGCGAGCCGGGCGCCGCCCCCTACGTCGCGCTCCTCTTCGTCCAGCTCTTCTTCGGGACGCTCCCCGTCTTCGGCAAGATCGCGATGCGGGAGATGGAGCCGTTCGCGCTCGCGGCCTTCCGGGCCGTCTTCGGGGCCCTCTTCCTCTCGCTCGCGGCCCGCGCCTTCTCGGGCCCCGAGCCGCGCCAGACGCTCCGGGAGAAGGGAGAGGTCGCGCTCCTCTCGCTCCTCGGCGTCGTCGCGAACCAGGTCCTCTTCATCACCGGCCTCTCCCTCACGACCGCCACGCACGCGACGCTCCTCGTCGCGACCGTCCCCGTCTTCACGATCCTCGTCGGGCTCCTCTCGCAGAGAGAGCGCCCGTCGCCGCGACGGCTCCTCGCCGTCCCGATCGCATTCGGCGGCGTCCTCTTCCTCCTCGACCCCGCGAACCTCTCGTTCCGTCACGGGACGTTCGTCGGCGACCTCCTCGTCACGCTCAACTCCGTCGCCTACGCCTGGTTCCTCGTCCGGGCGCGCGACGTCCTCGTCCGCCGCCCCGCCCTCTCGTTCGTCTCGCAGGCGTTCCGGTACGGGGCCCTGCCGATCCTCCTCCTCGCCCTCCCGGGGCTCTCGCGCCTCCGCCCCGCCGAGCTCTCCGGCCCGGCCGTCGGGTCGCTCGTCGGCGTCGTCCTCCTCGGGACGGTCGGCTCCTACGCCCTGAACGCCTGGGCCCTCGCCCGGACGAGCGCCTCGACGACGGCCTTCTTCATCTACGTCCAGCCGGTCTTCGCGGGCGCGTTCGCCTACTTCGCGCTCGGAGAGGAGCCCTCGCCCCGGATCTTCGGCGCGGCCGCCCTCATCTTCGCCGGCGTCGCACTCGCGATCTGGCCGGCCCGGAAGCCCCCGGCCTCCTGACCCGGCCCGGAATCCTTCCCGCCGCATGACCCGCGTCATACGCGGGCCCTTCTCAGCGGACCCCGGTCTCCCTAGAGTCTGCCCATGCTCTCGACGCTGAACCTCCGCGCCCTCGGCTGGGCCCTCCTCGCCTCGGCCCTCCTCGCGGCGTCCGTCGTCGCGGGCTCGCGGAACCTCCAGAACTTCGACGGGGCGCTCGCGGCCTACCTCTTCGCGACGCTCTTCGCGGCGTTCGGGATCGTCTACCGCTACGCCGTCTGGCTCCAGCGGCCGCCGACGCGGCTCTACTGGCGGGCCGGCTGGCGCCTCCTCTTTTCCAGCCGCTTCCCCGCCTACCTCGCCGAGCTCGCCCGCCGCCTCGTCGACGAGCTCGCGCTCCAGCGATTCATCTGGAAGCGGAGCGCGAAGCGGGGCCTCGCGCACGTCCTCCTCGCGTGGGGGTGCCTCTCGGCCTTCGCGATCACGATCCCGCTCGTCTTCGGCTGGGTCCACTTCACGCTCAAGGCCGGGAGGATCGACGTCTACGAGGCGCACCTCCTCGGCTTCCACGCCTTCGACTTCCCGCTCGGCGGCTTCGTGGCGCTGAACCTCTTCCACGCCCTGAACTGGTCGTCGGTCCTCGTCCTCCTCGGCGTCTTCGGCTTCCTGAGGCGCCGGATCACCGACGCCGGACAGATCTCGACACAGACCTTCGAGATGGACGTCATGCCGCTCGTCCTCCTCGTCCTGATCTCCGTCACCGGGCTCGGCCTGACCTGGGACTACGAGCTGATGCAGGGACGGGCGCACGCCTTCATGGCGATCAGCCACGCGATCACGGTCATCCTCTTCCTCCTCTGGCTCCCGTTCGGGAAGTTCTTCCACGTCTTCCAGCGCCCGGCGCAGCTCGGCGTCGCGCTCTACCAGCGCGAGGGGGAGGCGGGCGCGCAGGCCGTCTGCCCGCACACGGGAGAGGCGTTCGCCTCCCGGATGCACGTCGAGGACCTCAAGCAGGTGACGTCGGAGCTCGGCTACGACTACCGCCTCACCGGGGGCGGCTCGCACCTCGACCTCTCCCCGCAGGGCAAGCGGGCCGCGCTCGCGAAGGCCCACCTCGCCGCCCGGAACGAGTCGGGCGCCCTCTTCGGCTGAGAGGAGCGAACGAAATGGCACGCCTCCCCGTCTCCGCCTCCGCCCTCGTGGCGCAGTTCGGCCCGCGCCTCGGCTTCCCGCCGAAGGAGGGCTTCCCCGGCCGCGACGAGCCCGACCGCGTCGTCCCGACCCACTGCTGCTTCTGCGGGATGCAGTGCGGCATCAAGCTCCTCGTCAAGGACAACCGGGTCGTCGGCTTCGACCCGTGGGAGGAGTTCCCGTTCAACGAGGGGCGCCTCTGCCCGAAGGGGGTCCAGCGGTACCTGCAGAACAACCACCCCGACCGACTCCTCTCCCCGCTCGAGAGGGTCGAGGGCCAGGGGTTCCGCCCGGTGTCGTGGGATGCCGCGCTCGACCGCACCGTCTCCGAGATCCGGCGAATCCAGGAGAGGCACGGGAAGGACGCCTTCGCGATGCTCTCCGGCGTCTCGCTGACGAACGAGAAGAGCTACCTCGTCGGGAAGTTCGCCCGCCTCGCCCTCGGCACGCGGAACCTCGACTACAACGGCCGGCTCTGCATGGTGAGCGCCGGCGCCGGCAACAAGAAGGCGTTCGGCCTCGACCGGGCGAGCAACACCTACGCGGACCTCGCGAAGGCCGAGGTGATCCTCGTCGCCGGAGCGAACGTCAGCGAGACCTTCCCGACGCTCACCCACTGGATCTGGCAGGCGCGCGACAACGGCGCGAAGCTGATCGTCGTCGACCCGCGGATGACGCCGCTCGCGAGGACGGCCGACCTCCACCTCCCCGTCCGCCCGGGCCGCGACTCGGCCCTCTTCGGGGCGATGCTGAAGCAGCTCGTCGACCGCGACCAGCTCGACCACGACTTCATCGCGAACCACACCTCCGGCTTCGAGGAGGC
>JAGOBQ010000241.1 GCA_017999215.1 Thermoanaerobaculia bacterium | reverse complement strand
CGTGAAGTACAAGGACGGCGCGGTCCAGGCGACGATGACGGACGAGCAGTGGGACGCCGTCATCGGCGTGAACCTGAAGGGCGTCTTCCTCTGCACCCGCGCCGCCGCGCCGCACATGATCGCCGCGGGCGGCGGGGTGATCCTGAACGCCTCCTCGGTCGTCGGGCTCTACGGCAACTTCGGCCAGACGAACTACGTCGCGACGAAGAGCGGCGTCGTCGGGATGACGAAGACCTGGGCCCGCGAGCTCGGGAAGTTCCGGATCCGCGTGAACGCCGTTTGCCCCGGCTTCGTCGCCACCGAGATCCTGAAGGCGATGCCGCAGAAGGTCCTCGACGGGATGGTCGCTCACACGCCGATCGGGCGGATGGGCGAGCCCGAGGACATCGCGAACGCGTATGTCTGGCTCGCCTCCGACCAGGCGACGTTCGTTCACGGTGCCGTCCTCTCGGTCGACGGCGGCCTCGTGACCGGGACCTAGGGGCGACGGAGATGCCCCGCGTCGCGCGCATCGTCTCGACGGCCCGGTTCCTTCCGCCGATCGAGGTCCCGAACGAGGTCCTGAAGGCCCGCTGGCCCCAGCTCCCCGATTTCGTCGACAAGATGGAGGCCTCGAGCGGCATCCGGACCCGCTTCTACGCCCCCGAGGAGTGGGCGACCTCCGACCTGGCCCTCCCCGCGGCGAAGCTGGCGCTGGAGCGCGCCGGCCTGACGCCGCTCGACCTCGACCTCATCATCCTCGGCACCGACTCGCCCGACTACGTCACCCCGGCGACCTCCGTCGTCCTCCAGGGGAAGCTCGGCGCGAGGAACGCCGGGACGTTCGACGTCGGGTGCGCCTGCGCGTCGTTCCCGACCGGGATCGCGATCGGCTCCGGCCTCATCGCCGCGAACCCGGCGCTGAAGAACGTCCTCGTCCTCGGCGTCTACCTGATGCACAAGCTCGCCGACCCGAACGACCCCATGGTCTTCTTCTACGGCGACGGCGCGGGGGCCGCGGTCCTCCAGGGGGGCGAAGAGCCCGGCTTCCTGAACTCCGCGATGCAGGCGGGCGGCGAGTACGCGAAGTGCTGGGGGATCTTCGCGGGAGGGACGGCGGAGCCGGCGACGGTCGAGGCCGTGCAGGCCGGCCGGACGGCCGTGAGGATGGTCGAGAAGTACCCCGCCGAGATCAACCACGAGGGATGGCCCCGCCTCGTCAGGCGTCTGTCGGCCGAGGGAGGGTTCGCCCTCTCCGAGATCGACCAGGTCATCTTCACCCAGGTGCGGAAGCCCTCCATCGAGCTCGTGATGAACGATCTCGGCCTGCCGGTCGAGAAGGCCCACACGATCATGGAGAAGTGGGGCTACACCGGGTCGGCCTGCATCCCGATGGCGCTCGACGACGCGATCGAGCAGGGGAAGGTGAAGAAGGGGGACCTGGTCGTGATGATCGGCTCCGGCGTCGGGTACAACCAGGCCGGCGTCGCCCTCCGAATGACCTGACCGGGAGCGGCCGCGCCGCGGAGGTGACCGGATGAACCGACCTGTGAAGCTCCTCCTCGCCGCGGCCGCCGTCGTCCTCCTCGCGGCGCTCGCACTCTTCCTCTGGGCGCGGATGCGGCCCCTCGCGGCGTACGCCGCCGCGGGGCGCCGCGCCCTCGCGAAGGCGGGGCTCGAGAAGGGCGTCGTCCCGTCGCCGGCCGGGCCGCAGCGGTTCTTCCGCGGCGGCAGCGGCCCCGTCCTCGTCCTCCTGCACGGCGCGGGGGACCAGGCGGCGACGTGGTCCCACGTCGCACCGAAGCTCCGGGCGGGACGGACGCTCGTCGTCCCCGACCTCGCCGGCCACGGCGCGAGCGCGCCGGAGGCGGGGCCGATCTCCGTCGAGGCGCTCCTCCAGGGGCTTACGGCCGTTCTCGACGCGGCGGCGCCCGGGGAGAAGGTCACCATCGTCGGGAACTCTCTGGGGGCGTGGCTCGCCTGCCTCTGGGCGCTCGAGCACCCCGAGCGCGTCGAGCGGCTCGTCCTCGTCAACGGCGGACCGCTGAAGCACGAGGCGGAAGGGCTGACGCTCCTCCCGAAGGACCGGGCCGAGGCGCGAAAGGCGATCGACGCGCTCCGGGACCCGGGCTCGGTCCGGGTCCCCGACTTCGTCCTCGACGACGCCGTCCGGCAGGCGAAGACGGGGCCGCTCGCGCGGCTCGCCGCGACCGCCGGAGAGATGGACCGGTTCGTGCTCGACGGGCGCCTCGGCGAGCTGGACGCCCCCGTCGACCTCGTCTGGGGGTCCTCGGACCGGATGATGCCGCTCTCCTACGCGGAGCGCGTCCGCTCGGGCCTCCCGCGGGCGCGCCTCACCGAGCTGCCGCGCTGCGGGCACGTGCCGCAGCAGGAGTGCCCGGCCGCGTTCGCCGCGGCGCTCGGGAAGCTGCTCGAAGCGCCGCCCCCGGAGAAGGCGGCGGCCTCCGAGGCGCCGGCGGCCGTGCCGGAGCCCACCCGATGATCCACGCCGACGTCCTCGGCGAGCGGGCGCGCCTTTCGCCGGGCAGGTGCGCCCTCGTCTTCGTCCCGACCGGGGAGCGCTTCACCTACGGAGAGCTGAATGCGCGGGCCGAACGGGTCGCGGCGTTCCTTCGCGACGGTCTCCGCCTCCGGAAGGGGGATCGCGTCGCCCTCCTCGCCCACAACCGGGTCGAGTACGTCGACCTCCTCTTCGCCGCCGCGAAGGCGGGGCTCGTCCTCGTCCCGCTCGGGACGAGGCTCACGCCGCGCGAGCTCGCCTTCATCGTCCGGAACGCGGACGTCTCGGCCCTCCTCTACGGCGGCGACTTCGCCGAGACCGTCGCCGCGCTCCGAGCCGAGGCGGACGTGCCGCGCCGGATCGCTCTCGACTCTCCCTCCGCTCCGGGAGACCTCTCCCTCGCGGCGGAGCTCGCGGCCCGGACCGACGAGCCGTTCGAGAGGACGCGCTGCGACGGCGAGGACCTCCACCTCCTCCTCTACACGAGCGGCACGACGGGAAGGCCGAAGGGGGTGATGGTCCCGCACCGGATGACGTCCTGGAACGGCTGGAACACGGCGCTCTGCTGGGGGCTGACCGAGAACGACGTGAGCCCGGTCTTCACGCCCCTCTACCACGCGGGAGGGCTCGGGGCCTTCCTCGTGCCGGTCCTCGCGGCGGGAGGGACGATCGTCCTCCACGCCGGGTTCGACGCGGCGGAGGTCTGGGCCACCGTGGCGAAGGAGCGATGCACCGTCGTCCTCGGCGTCCCGACGATCTGGAAGCTGCTCCTCGAGCACCCGTCGTTCGCGGCGGCCGACCTCTCCTCGATCCGCTGGCTCATCAGCGGCGGCGCACCCCTTCCGCTCTACCTCATCGAGGCCTACCAGGCGCGGGGCGTCGTCTTCAAGCAGGGGTACGGCCTGACCGAGGTCGGCGTGAACTGCTTCGCGATGTCGGTCGAGGAGTCGATCGCGAAGAAGGGGTCGATCGGGCGGCCGCTCATGATGACCGACGCGAAGCTCGTCGACGAGACGGGCGCGGAGGTGCCCGCCGGCGAGGTGGGGGAGCTCTGCCTCCGCGGGCCCCACGTCTCGAAGGGCTACTGGATGAACGCCGCGGCGACGGCCGCCGCGCTCGACGGGGAGGGCTACTTCCACACGGGAGACCTCGCCCGCAGGGACGCCGACGGCTTCTACACGATCGCGGGGCGGCGGAAGGACATGCTCATCTCCGGCGGCGTGAACGTCTACCCGGCGGAGATCGAAGGCGAGCTCCTCCTTCACCCGGCCGTGAGGGACGCGGCGGTCGTCGGAGTCCCCGACCCGACGTGGGGCGAGGTCGGTGTCGCGTTCGTCGTCGTCCGCCCCGGCGAGGCCCTCCCGAAGGAGGAGCTCCTCGCCTTCGCCGAGGCGCGCCTCGCCCGCTACAAGCTGCCGAAGGACGTCGTCTTCGTCGAGGCGCTGCCGCGGACGGCCTACGGAAAGGTCGTCAAGGGGGAGCTCCGAGACGGGTACCTCGCCGGCAAGGGCGCCGCTTGACCGGTCACTGCCTCCTCGGGCACAAGGTCGACGGGGAGGGCGAGCCGCTCCTCCTGCTGAACGGCGGGATGATGAGCTTCACGTCGTGGGACCCGTACGTCCCGCCGCTCGCGGAGCGATACCGGGTGATCCGGTGCGACCTGCGCGGGATGCTCCGGTCGCCGGGAGAGAGGCCCGAGGGGTTCCCCGGCCACGCGGCGGACCTCCTCCGGCTCCTCGACGCCCTCGACGTCGAGCGGTGCCACGTCGCGGGGACGAGCTACGGCGCGTTCGCGGGCCTCCACCTCGCGGCGCTCGCTCCCTCCCGGGTCGCGTCCCTCGTCGCGATGACCGTCGCGGACTGCGTCTCGCCCGAGATGTGGGCGGAGGCGGAGCGGATGGCCGCCGCCTGCCGCGAGGCGCTCGCGGGAGGCTCGCGCGAGAAGGTCTACGACCTCGTCTCGGCGTTCGCCTTCTCGCACGAGTGGGCCGAGGCGCACACGGAGGAGATCGCGGCCCGCCGCGCCTCCGTCTCGCTTCTCCCGGACTCCTGGTTCTCCGGGCTCGCCTCGCTCCTGACGGCGCTCGAAAGGCTCGACCTCCGGCCGCTCCTCCCGAACGTGGCGTGCCCCGTCCTCGTCCTCCTCGCGGAGGGGGACTGCGCCATGCCGCGGGAGCGGGGCGAGTCGCTCGCGGCGTCGCTCCCCCGCGGGGAGCTGTCCGTCGTCCCCGGCTGCGGGCACGGCCTCGTCGTCGAGAAGCCGCGCGAAACTCTCGATCACCTGCTTTCGTTCCTCGCCCGGCACCCGCTCGCGGGCGAGGAGCGTTCCCGCGAATCCGAGCGGAATGGAGGAGAGCCGTGAAGCCGATCTACATCGCCGCCTACCAGCAGTCGAAGTTCGGGAAGCTCATGGCCGCGACCGTGCCGGAGATCCTCCGGACCGCAGCAGAAGAGACGTGCCGCTCCGTGAAGGCCGAGGCGTCCGCCGTCGACGTCGCCACGGTCGGGGCCGTCTGCAACCTGACGCTGAACGAGCAGGGGCTCCTCTCGGGGCTCCTCGCGATGACGCCGGGCCTCGACGCCAAGCCGATCGAGAGCGTCGAGAACGCCTGCGCCACCGGCGGGCAGGCGATCCTCGCCGTCGCGAGCAAGCTGATGCTCGGCGAGGGGGACGTCGGCCTCGCCGTCGGCTTCGAGAAGATGCGCGACGCTGAGGGGAAGATGGACGGCAAGCTCATCGGGAAGGTCCTCGGCCTCTATTCGCACCCCGACGAGCGCCCCGGCAAGACGTTCGTCTTTCCCCACCTCTTCGCGGAGGTGATGAAGGCCTACATGGACGAGTGGGGCGCGACCGAGGAGGACCTCGCGTCGATCGCCGTCGCCGAGTACGAGAACGCGCGCGGGAACCCGTTCGCCCAGATGCAGAAGAACCAGGTGACGCTCGAGGCGGCGATGAAGATCGAGGGGATCAACCGCTACGTCGTCGAAGGGCTCCCCCTGAAGACCTACGACTGCTCGCAGATCTCCGACGGATGGGCCGGGATGCTCCTCGCGACCGAAGAAGGGCTCGCGAAGCTCGGCGTCCCGAAGGCCGACTGCGTCCGCCTCGCCGGCTGGGGGCAGGCGACCGATCCCCTCAAGAAGGAGGGACGCGACGTCCTCCGGCCGAAGGCGGCGCTCGAGGCGATGAGGAAGGCCTACGAGCGCGCGGGCCTGACCCCCTGCGACGTGAACGTCGCAGAGGTCCACGACTGCTTCAGCGTCATGGGGGCGATCGGCGCCGAGGTCATCGGCAAGGCCGACTTCGGGAAGGGCGCCCGCTACTGGCGCGACGGGAAGGCGCGGGTCGACGGCGAGTGCGGGATCAACACCTCCGGCGGCCTCATCGCGAAGGGGCACCCGATCGGGGCGACCGGCATCGCGATGATCGGCTGGTGCGCCTGGCAGCTCCTCGGGAAGGCGCCGAAGGAGCTCCAGGTGCCGAACGCGAAGGCGGCCGCGACGTTCAACATCGGCGGCCCGGTCTGCGCGTCGGTCTGCACGGTTCTCACCCCCGCGAGCTGAAGGGGCGATGGGCGAGATCGTCCCCGATCGCGAGGGATTCCTCGAGGTCGGATCGCACCGCATCCGGTGGGAGTACGTCGGAAAGGGCGACCGGGAGGCCGTCTGCCTCCTGAACGGCCTCGCGATGCACACGCGCGCCTGGTACGGGGTCCTCCCGCGCCTGGTCGACGCCTGCGACGTCGTCCTCTACGACTACCTCGGCCAGGGGCTTTCGTCGGCGCCCGACGAGCCGTACTCGATTCCGGCCTTCGCAGGGTACCTGCCGCGCGTCCTCGACCTCCTCGGCATCGAGAGGGTGCACGCCGTCGGCGTCTCGTACGGAGGCTTCGTGGCGGCCGAGGTCGCGCGGCTCTTCCCCGAGCGGCTCCACACGCTGACGCTCTCCGGGATCCTCCTCTCGCACGAGGAGCTCTTCTCGATGTACCAGGAGATCTCCCTCCGCTTCTACCGGGGCGGGCCGGAGGTCTTCGAGCTCTACACGCACTACATGTACGAGAAGATCTTC
>JAGOBQ010000240.1 GCA_017999215.1 Thermoanaerobaculia bacterium | reverse complement strand
GAGGAGGACCTGCGGCATCCCGAAGTAGCCGAGGCCCCAGGCGAGGCAGGAGAGGATCGCGAGGAAGCCGTAGCCGACGCCGGGACCGAACGCGGGGCTCCCGTCGACGAGCCCCTGGGCGTTGCCGGCCGCGGCCGTCACGGCGGCTCCGGCGGCGTCGAGGGGCGTCGCGACGCCGAAGAGGTCGGTGAAGCGCGGGATCGCCCCCAGCTCGGCGAGGAGCGCCCCGACGCCGCCGGCCTTCGCCGTCCCGACCGCCAGGACGAGGACGAGGACGCAGAACATGAGCGTCCCCTGGATGAAGTCGGACATCGTCTCGGCCAGGAAGCCGCCGACGAACGTGTAGGCGAGGACGAAGATCGCGCCGAAGACGACCATCCGCGCGTAGAGGCCCTCCATCCCGAGGACGTAGCCGAAGAGCTTGCCGAACGTGACGAACTGGGCGCCGACGTAGATCGAGAAGAAGAAGAGGAGCATTCCCGCGGCGATCGTCGAGAGGAGGCGTCGTCGGTCGTGGAAGCGGGCGCTGAAGAAGGCCGGAAGCGTGAACGCGTTCCCCGCGACGATCGAGTGGGCCCGCAGGCGGCGCGCGACGAGGCTCCAGCAGGCGAGGGTGCCGAGCGCGAGACCGATCGCGGTCCAGGCCGCCTCGCCCGCCCCGCTCCAGTAAGCGACCCCCGGCAGCCCCATCAGGAGCCAGCCGCTCATGTCCGAGGCCTCCGCGCTCATCGCGGCGACCCATGGCCCGAGGCCGCGCTCCCCGAGGAAATAGGCCTCGGCGCCTCGGGCGCTGCGCCTCGAGTACCAGAGGCCGACGCCGATCGTGAGCGCCAGGTAGGCGCCCATCGCGGTGAGGAGGAGGACCGTGTCCGAGGGCATTCCCGATTATCGGGTCTGCCCGCGGCGGAGCCGCTGCCGCGGGCCGCAGACGCGGAACGGGGAGAGAAGGAATCCTTCTCCCCCCGTCCGTCCTCGGGCCGCGAACGGCGCGGCGCGCCTTCGCGCCTACAGGTTCGGGCAGCCGGCGCCCGTTCCGTCGCCGGGTCCGAAGCCCGCGCCCGGACCGGTGCCGGTGCCCGGCCCCGTCCCGTCGCACGTCCCGGTGCTGCTCCCGGCGCCCGGACCGCGTCCACGGCCAGGCCCCATGCGGCCCGGACCCGCCCCGGTCCCGGGCAGGAGCCTGCCCGTCTCGTCGACCGCGCCCCGCTCCCGCGGCGCGGCGAGGATCGCCGCCACGTCGTCGGCCGGGAGGTACTGCGCGGAGAAGGGAGCGCCGAGCGCCGCGAGACGGCCGACGAAGGCCCGGAGGTGATTGCGCGAGCCCTTCGCGAGGTTCTGCATCACGGCGTCGACGTCCCGGTTGTCGGAGGCGGCGAGCGCCTTCGCGAGATCGGCGAGGTCGAGGTCCTCGATCGTCGCGCCGACCTTCAGCGCCTCGAGGAGCGAAACCTTCCCCTTCGCCACGAGGTCGGTGTAGAGCGCCGCGAGCCGCGCGTCCTTGAACTCGCCCGGGGCGGCCGTCGCGGCCGGATCGACGAGGCCGTACCGGTCGAGGAGGAGCTTCACGAGGTCCATGTGGCGCTGCTCGGCCGCCGCGATGTTCGCGAGGGCGCGGTCGCCGTGAGCGGCGAAGAGAGCGCGGTAGACGTCGCGGGCGAGCTTCTCCTCCTCGCGCATGAAGGAGACCTCCGCGGCCTCGGCGGAGCTCAGCGTCTCCTGCGGGAGAGAGGCGAAGTACGTCGTGAAGGGGTTCGCGGCCGGTGCGGCGGGCGCGGTCGACCCGGCGCCCGGGCCGTTCCCCTGTCCGCCGCGAGGGCCGGGCTGGGCGAGGATCGGCGTGGCGAGGAGGAGGACGGCGAGGAAAGCGATCTTCTTCATGTTCGGCTCCTTGGTCGGTTGTGGCGGCGACCGTCTCGGGCCGCCTCGACCAGCGACAACCACGCCCGATGCCAGCCGCGCCGAGCGACCGACGACCGCAGTGAAACACCTCCGGCAGAGGGACTTCCGCGACATCGACCGCCTCTCCGAGGGTCCGCGGGACTGCAAACCTCGCAGTCTCCCTGCACGGCCCCTGCAGAAGCACCGCCTGTTCCCGGCCAGAGGGTCAGCCGATTCCCCACTGCTTGAGGCGGTAGTAGAGCGTACGGACCGAGATTCCGAGGAGCCTCGCGGCCTCCTCGCGCTTTCCCCTCGTCCGCCGGAGCGCGGCGAGAAGCGCCTCCCGCTCGCGGTGAGCGCGGTCGAGGGGCGCCGCGGCCGGGGCGAGGCCGAGGTCCGCGGTGCGGATCGGCGCTCCTCCCCGGACGACGACCGAGCGCTCGAGGACGTTCCGCAGCTCGCGGACGTTCCCCGGCCAGGCGTGGGCCGACAGGGCCGCGAGGGCGTCGTCCGTCAGCGAGGGGACTGGGACGCCGTGCCGCTCGGCGAGCCGCTCCGCGAAGTGCCTCGCGAGGAGCGGCACGTCGTCCGGCCGCTCGCGGAGCGGCGGGACGTTCACGACGACGACCGCGAGACGGAAGAAGAGGTCCTGCCGGAACCCGCCCTCTTCCGTCTCGCGGGTGAGGTCCCGATTCGTGGCGGCCACGAGCCGGACGTCGACCGGCAGGTCGCGGCTCCCCCCGAGCCGCCGCACGACGCGCTCCTCGAGGACGCGGAGGAGCTTCGACTGGAGAGCGAGCGGCAGCTCCCCCACCTCGTCGAGGAAGAGGGTCCCGCCGGAGGCCTCCTCGAAGCGACCCGCGCGCGCCTGGTCGGCTCCCGTGAAGGCACCCCGCTCCGCGCCGAACAGCTCGCTCTCGGCGAGCGTCTCGGGGAGCGCCGCGGCGTTCACCGCGACGAACGGCCCATTCGCGCGGGGCGAGCGGGCATGGAGCCGGCGCGCGACGAGCTCCTTCCCGGCTCCCGATTCGCCGGTGACGAGGACGGCGACGTCCCGCGGCGCGACCCGGTCGACGAGATCGAGCAGCTCCTTCATCGCGGGGTCGGCCGTCACGATCTCGCCGTCGTCCTCGCGCGGCAGGAGGCTCGCGACGAGGTCGACGAGCGCCTCCGGAGACGGCAGCGGCTTCGCGATGTAGTCCGCGGCGCCGAGCCGGACCGCCTCGACGGCCTCCGGGATCGAGCCGTGCGCGGTGAGGACGACGACGGGCGGCGGGGAGGTCCGCGCGCGGATGCGCCGGAGGAGCTCGAGGCCGTCGACCGCCGGCATCCTCCGGTCGGTCAGGACGAGGTCGAACGCCGTCCTCTCCAGGAAAGCGAGCGCCTCCGCGCCGTCCCGCGCCTCGGTGACGCCGTGGCCGGCCCCCTCGAGGATGTCGCGCAGCAGCGCGCGGAACGACGGCTCGTCGTCGACGACGAGGAGCCGCGCCACGTCAGGCCCCCTCTCCGGGCAGCGCGAGCGTCGCGACGCAGCCGCCGCCCACGCGCGGCGCGAGCGAGGCGGCACCGCCGTTGGCCGCCGCCAGCGACCGGACGATCGCCAGCCCGAGGCCGGTCCCGTCGGGACGCGAGGTGACGTACGGCTCGAAGGCGCTCGCCGGGTCGAGGTCGAGACCCGGTCCCCGGTCGGCGACCTCGACGACCGCCCGGCCCCCTTCCGTCCGGGCCGTCACCTCGATCGTCCCTTCCGGGTCGAACGCGCGGGCGTTCGCGAGCAGCTCCTCCAGGATCGTCTCGACGTGCTCGCGATCCGCGCGTGCCGGGACCGGATGGTCCGACCGGAGCGCCACGCCCGCGGCGGTTCCGTCGCCCGCGCGCGAGGCGACCTCGTTGGCGAGCGCGGCGAGGTCGAACGAGACGGGCTGCGGGTCGGGCGGGCGCGCGCAATCGAGGAGCCGGGAGAGGATCGTCCCCATCCGCCCGCGCGCCGTCACGACCCGCACGACGCGCTCCCGTTCGCTCTCCGGCACGCGCCCGTCGAGGAGCTGGGCCGTCCCCTTCACGACCGCGAGCGGGTTCCGGAGACGATGCGCGAGGCCGGCTCCCGCCCGCGCGACCGTGGCGAGGCGGTGTCCCTCGGCCTCGGCCGCCTCCCGCCTCGCCCGCTCGGAGAGGCCCCGAGCCGCGACGATCGCCAGTCCGACGAGGGCCAGGGCCGCAGCGGCGCCGCCGGCGAGGACGAGCCCCGCGAGCGCCGGGGCGCGACCCAGCGCGGGCGAAGGCCGCAACCGAAGACGGATCGGGGGCATCCCCCGCCCCGCACCCGGACCGGGTCCCCGTCCGCCCATGAAACCGGCTCCGGAGCCCGGCTCCGCCCCGAGCAGGGCCGGCCTCCACTCGCGACCGAGCGCCGCCGTCACCTCGTAGCCGTCCGTGGAGTCCGCCCCCGCGCTCGCCAGGACGCCCGCCGGTCCGACGATCGCCGCCCCGTCGATGGACGCCCCGTTCCGCGACAGGAACTCCTGGAGGACGGTCGACGCCTCCTCGGGCGTCACACCCCGCAGGCTCGCCTCGAGCTCGTGCGCCGCCCGGGAGAGGACGCCGTCGCGAACGGCCGCGTCCCGCTGCCGAAGCGTCCGCGACGCCAGCCCGGCCGTCCCGAGAAGCGCCGAAGCGAAGACGACGGAGAGGACGACGATCCAGACCGGCGTGCGGTTCGAACGGATCATCTCCTCATCGTACGGGAGCCGGCACCCCCCGGCGAAGCAGCGGCAAACGGAGTGATCGAGGCAGGCGGGCTCGAAACATCGTGTTTCATCCCGAGGACGGATCGCGAAACAACTCGTCGCACGTGAACGGACTTGTCGCAGCGACGATCTCTCAGGTTCAGACCAATCCCGTTGCAAAGCAGCATTCGCTCTCCGGACGCGCCCTGGCGCGCTTCTTGAACTTCCGCCCGCGGCGCTCCTCCACATCTCCCGGAGGTGAAGATGGCAACGACCCGGCGCGAGTTCATCCAGATCGGAGGCGCGGGCCTCGGGGCAGCGGCCCTCGGCTCGGGGCTGACGACGAAGTGGTGGGGCCTCGACCCCGACGTCGTCCACGACCCCGGGACCGACGGCGACCGCGTCGTCCCGACGTTCTGCGAGCTCTGCTTCTGGAAGTGCGGCGTCCTCGCGCACGTGAAGGACGGAAAGGTCACGAAGCTCGTCGGGAACCCCGAGCACCCGCTCTCTCGCGGCCGGCTCTGCCCCCGCGGCACCGGCGGCACCGGCCTCCTCTACGACCCCGACCGGCTGAAGAAGCCGCTCCTCCGGCGGACCGGCGCGCGCGGGAAGCAGGACTTCGAGGAAGTCTCGTGGGAGAAGGCCCTCGACTTCGCGGCCGAGAAGCTCCTCAAGATCAAGGAGACGTGCGGGCCGGACAAGGTCGCCCTCTTCTCCCACGGCTTCGGCGGGTCGTTCTTCAAGCACCTCCTCTTCGCCTACGGCTCGGCGACCGTCACGGCGCCGTCCTACGGGCAGTGCCGCGGTCCGCGCGAGGTCGGCTTCAACCTGACCTACGGCGCCTCGCTCGGCTCCCCCGAGGTCCTCGACATCGCTCACTCTCGGGTCCTCACGCTCATCGGCTCGCACCTCGGCGAGAACATGCACAACACGCAGGTGCAGGACTTCGCGCAGATGATCTCGAAGGGAGGCGAGCTCGTCGTCGTCGACCCGCGCTTCTCGACGGCCGCGGGCAAGGCGCGCTACTGGCTCCCGATCAAGCCGGGCACGGACATGGCGCTTCTCCTCGCCTGGACCCACGTCATCCTGAACGAAGGGCTCTACGACCGCGACTACGTCGAGAAGCACGCCGTCGGCCTCGAGGAGCTGAAGGCCCACGTCGCCGACAAGACGCCGGAGTGGGCGTTCACCGAGACGACGATCCCGGCCGCGACGATCGTCGAGACGGCCCGCTTCATCGCGGGCGCCCGTCCCGCCTCGCTCGTCCACCCCGGCCGGCACGTCACCTGGTACGGCGACGACGTCCAGCGCTCGCGCGCGATCGCGATCCTGAACGCCCTCCTCGGCTCCTGGGGGCGCCGCGGCGGGATCTTCGTCCCGACGCAGATGAACGTCCCGAAGTACCCGGTCCCGGCCTACCCGGCGGAGACGAAGGCGGCGCAGGACCGCCCCGACGGCGTCATCTACCCGTTCGCCGAGGAGGTCCTCTCGCACGGCGTCTGCGACGCGACGGTCCCGGGCCGGATCATGACGAAGGGCTGCCCGGTCAAGGGGTGGATCGTCTACGGCTCGAACCTCCTCCAGGCGCTCCCGCAGCGAAAGCAGGTCCTCGAGGCGATCCAGAAGCTCGACCTCCTCGTCGCCGTCGACGTCCTCCCGGCCGAGATCGTCGGCTACGCCGACGTCGTCCTCCCCGAGGCGACGTACCTCGAGCGGTGGGACGACGTCGCCCCGATCCCCTGGTCCGAGCCCTTCCTCCCGATCCGGCAGGAGGTCGTCCCGCCGATGTACGAGTCGAAGCCCGGGTGGTGGATCGCAAAGGAGCTCGCGAAGCGGCTCGACCTCGGCGACTACTTCCCCTGGGAGAGCGGCGAGCAGCTCGTGACCGAGCGGCTTTCGGCGGGCGGCTACGACGTCGCGGCCGCGAAGAGGAAGGGCGTCCTCAAGGGGACGCCGGTCCCGGTCCGGGCGGAGGAAGGGCTCGAGCTGGCG
>JAGOBQ010000239.1 GCA_017999215.1 Thermoanaerobaculia bacterium | reverse complement strand
CATCCGCCGTCGCGTTGCCGGAGGTTGTGGTCCAGTGCGGCGTGGGGGCGGGGCACCGCGGGGGGACCGGCGCGGCCGGCGGGGGGAAGAAGTAGCTCTGCTCCGGGCCCATCTCGTGGACGTCGACGTAGACCTGGGGCGGCAGCGCTCGGAGCGCGGCGATCCTCGCGCGCGTCTCGGGCTGCGTGCCCCAGGCCCAGTCGCGGTTCAGGTCGACGCCGAAGTGGTTCCCGCGGCCGGACGGCCAGGGGGGCTCGTTCTCGAGCGCACGGGGATCGGGATCGGGCTCGACGCCCGCGACGGAGCGCCACCAGGAGACGTGGCGCTCGTGCCCGTCGGGGTTCGCGCACGGGTCGACGACGACGACGAGCTCCGAGAGGAGCTTCTCCGTCTCGGCTTCGCGCGAGGCGGCGAGCGAGTAGAGGAGCGCGGCGCACGCCTCGGGGCCGGCGACCTCGCTGCCGTGGATGCCGCACGCGATCCAGACGACGGCCGGGCTCCGCTCGGAGATGGCGCGGGCCTCCGCGTCCGAGGTCCGCGCCGGGTCGGCGAGGCGGGCGAGGTCCGCGGCGATGGCGTCGAGGCGGGCGAGGTTCGACGGGCTCGAGACGGCGACGCGGAGGAGGTCGCGCCCCTCGGGGGTCCGTCCGTAGACCTTCGCCGAGACGCGGGGTGAGGCGCCCTCGAGGGCGCGGACGTAGCGGACGAGCGCGTCGTGCGGCGTCAGCGCGTCGCCGATGCGGTGCCCGAGGACGACGGCCGGCGGCGGGATCGACGGGTCGCGATCCGCCTCCGCGAGGATCCGTCCGGACGGCACTCCCCGCGTGGAGAAGACCGGATCGTCGTCGCCCGCGGCGACGGGCGAGAGGAGCAGCAGCAGCGCGAGGAGGAGCCTCACGCCGGCTCGGGCTCCGCGGCGCGCGGGGAGCGCCGGGCGACCATCCCGTGGCGCTTCAGCATCTCGTTGAGCGTCGTCGGGGAGAGCTCGAGGAGGCGGGCGGCCTCCTTCTGCACCCCGCCGGCGCGCTGCATCGCCGAGGAGAGGAGCGCCTTCTCGTAGCGGGTGACCGCGTCGTAGAACGCGAGCCCGTCCGCCGAAAGCGCCTCGGGTCGCGGGATCGAACGGCGGACCCCTTCGGGGAGCTGGTCGAGGTCGACGAGGCCGCCTCCGAGGACGACGGCGCGCTCCAGGACGTTCTCCAGCTCGCGGACGTTCCCGGGCCAGTCGTGATCGAGGAGCGCCTTCATCGCGGCGGGGGTGACCGGCGGGACGGGGCGGTCGTTCTCCCGCGCGGCGCGGGAGACGAGCGCGTCGACGAGGAGCGGGATGTCCTCTTTCCGCTCGCGCAGCGGGGGGAGGCCGATCGAGATGACGCAGAGCCGGTAGTAGAGGTCCTCCCGGAACTTCCCTTCCTCGACGAACTTCGCGAGGTCGGCGTTCGTCGCGGCGACGACGCGGACGTCGGAGCGGACCGGCTCGACCGCGCCGACGGGGAGGAACTCGCGCTCCTGGAGGACGCGGAGGAGCTTGGCCTGCGTCTCGAGCGGGACGGTCCCGATCTCGTCGAAGAAGATCGTCCCGCCGTCGGCGACCTTGAAGAGCCCTTTCTTCTCCGCGACGGCCCCGGTGAAGGCCCCCCGGACGTGCCCGAAGAGGTTCGACTCGAGGAGGTCGGGCGGAAGGGCGCCGGAGTGGACCGTCACGAACGGCCCGGAGGCGCGCTGGGAGAGCCTGTGGAGAGCGCGCGCGACGAGCTCCTTGCCCGTCCCGCTCTCGCCGGTGACGAGGATCGTCGAGCGGGCGGGAGCCGCCTGCCGGATGATCTGGAAGACCTTCTCCATCGGCGCGGAGCGGCCCACCATCTCCGGGAAGTCGGTCCCGGAGTCGAGGCGGGCCTTCAGCGCGAGGTTCTCGGCGACGAGCCTCCGCTTCTCGAGCGCCTGCGCGACGAGGTGGACGACCTCCTCGTTGCGGAACGGCTTCGGGACGTAGTGGAACGCCCCCTCCTTCATCGCGGCGATCGCGCTCTCCACGGAGGAGTACGCGGTCACGACGACGACCGGGACGTCCGGGCGCTTCTCGCGGAGCTCCGGGAGGAGGGCGAGCCCGGGGCGGTCGGGGAGCATGAGGTCGAGGAGGACGAGATCGACCGCCGGATCGGCGAAGAGGGCCAGCCCCTCGGCGGCCGTGGCCGCTTCGCTCGTGGCGTACCCGGCCCGCGAGAGGACCGTCCGGAGGACCTCGCGGACGACGGGCTCGTCGTCGACGATCAGGACTTTCATGTCTGCGCGGGGAGGCTCACCGTGAACCGGGCGCCCCGGCCCGGAGCGGAGTCGACCTCGAGAGAGCCTCCGTGCGCGCGGATGATATCCCCCGCGATCGCGAGGCCGAGCCCGACGCCCCCCTGGCCCCCCTTCGTCGTGTGGAACGGGGCGAAGACGCGCTCCTGCTCCGCGCGCGAAAGGCCCGGCCCGTCGTCCTCGACGGTGAAGACGACGCTTCCGGAGCGAGGGGCGGCGGCGATCCGGACCGACCCCGGTCCGGGCCGCCCCTCCTTCGGCGCGGCGACGGCCTCGACCGCGTTCTTCAGGAGGTTCACGAGGACCTGGACGAGAGCGTCGGCGTGGCCGAGCACTTTCGGAAGCCGCTCCGGGAGGTCGACGTCGAGGCGCACGCGACGTCCCTTCGCCTCGTCCTCGAGCGCGCGGCACGCTTCAGCCACGAGGTCGCTCGGCGCAAGCGGGGAGAGGTCGCGCGGGCGTCCGCGCGCCAGGTCGAGGAGGCTTCCGACGAGGCGCGCGGCGCGGAAGGCCTGGCGCTCGATCTTCTCGACGAGGGGACGACGGGGGTCGTCGGCGGGCGTGTCGTCGAGGAGGAGGCGGGCGTAGCTCGCGACGCCGGTAAGCGGCGTGTTCACCTCGTGCGCGACGCCGGCGGAAAGGCTCGAGAGAGCCGAGAGGCGCTCCTTGTCGGCGAGGCTCCGCTCGAGGCGCGCGAGCTCGGTGGCGTCGGAGAGGACCCAAACGCGCGCCGCGGAGCCCTCCGTGGCGCCCGGGAAGGGCGATGCGGCGACGTCGATCGCGCGTGGCTCCCCGCCGACCGTCACCTCGACGCGGGCGGGGGCGCGGGCCGAGAGGACGGCCTCGGGAAGCACCTCCTCGGCCCGCCGTCCGACGAGACCCCCGGACCCGGGGCCGAACAGCGACTCGAACGCGGGGTTCGCCGACGTGATGCGGCCCGACTCGTCCGTGGCGGCGATCGCCGCTGGAGAGCCGGTGACGACGTCCTCGTGGAACTCCTTCAGCTTCCGGTAGCGATCCGCCTGCGCTTCGAGCTCGCCGTAGAGGCGGGCGTGGTCGACGGCGAGGGCCGCGGAGGCCAGGACCGTCTCGAGCAGCTCGACGTCCTCGGCCGACAGCGGGTCGCGGCCGCCCCGGTCCGCGACCGCGAAGAGGCCGAGGAGCCGGCCGGAGAGCGCGAGCGGCGCGATCGTCCGGTAACCGACGTGCCGGAGGCGCGCGACAGCGGCCGTGGGGCGCTCTGTGAAGGCGAGGCGCGAGAGGCGCGTCGTCCGCGTGGCCGCTTCCGCGGGGAGCTCCTCCGCGAGGAGCGGCTCCCCGCCGTCGAGCGCGGCGGCGTCGAAGCGTCCGTCGGGGAGGGCGAGGAGCAGCGCCGCGCGCGGGACGCCGAGGCCGCTCATGACGCGCTCCGCGAGGAGGGGGCCGATCTCGGAGAGGCGCCTCGGACGGGCGAGGTCGCGCACGAGGGCGAGGAGCCCTTCGCGCTCCCCGAATCGCTCGCCGTACTGGACGCGTGCGAGGGCGGTCGACAGGCCGCGGCGGACGGGGAAGAACGTGAGCGCGATCAGGAGTCCTGCTCCCGTCTCGACGAGTCCGCGCCCGTAGGGGATCCCCGGGAGGACCCGGCCGAGATCGACGACCTGCGCGAGCGAGAAGAGTCCCGCGCCGAGGAAGGCCGCCCCGAGGAGGGCCACGGTCTCGCGCGTCAGGATCTCGACGTCCCAGAGGCGGTACCGCGTCAGCGCCGCGACGAACGCCACGGGCACGAGGACGAGCGGCACGATCGAGAAGCTCGAGACGACCGGGATCGGCGCGCCGAGGAGCCGGGGGAGGAAGTCGAGGAGGACGACGGGCAGGAGGCCGCCGGCCGTCCCGGCGAGAAGGAACCGGACCTGCTTCTCGGCGAGGAGGTCGAGGCGGCGCGAGGCGAGAGTGACGAGGCGGACGACGGCGACGACGACGCCGAGCAGCATCGCCACCTGAAGCATGCGGTCGAGCCGGAGGACGAGGGCGGTGGCATCGATGTCCGCGGCCGGCGGGTCGAGGTAGGTCGCGGCGGAGAGGGCGGCCAGAGCCGCGGCCGGGAGGAAGAAGAGCCACCCGGGCGCACGGGCCGCGCGGCGCGGGAACCGGAAGACGAAGGCGAGGAGGAACGCGGGAAGGAACGCCCGCGCGAGGTCCTCGAGGAGGGTCCCGAAGCGGAAGAGCGCGTCGAAAGGAGGGGCCGGGGTGAGGACGAGAACGGCCGCGGCGCAGGCGGCGAAGCCGGCGAAATGGAACGCTCCCGTCGGGTCGGCTTCGTCGGGCGCCGTTCGCAGGACGAGCCCCGCGGCCACGACGAACGCGGCTCCGACGAGGAGCAGGAGGAAGTACCGGGTGTCCCAGGGCGAGGCGCCGACCCGGCCCTTCAGCCGCAGGAGCTGCCCGTCGCGCAGGACGGTGAGCTCGACGTCGCCTTCGATCGACCTCACCGGGTCGGGAAGGGCTCGTGCCTCGTCACCGTCGACGAGGAGAAGCAGGTCGCCGGGAAGAAGTCCCGCGCCGGCGGCCGTTCCGGGGACCCGGACGCGGAAACCGCTCTCTTCGGGAGTCAGGAGGAGCCCCGTCTGCCCCGTGGCCGCGATCTTTCGGGCGGCCGTGAAGCCGATCGGGACGAGGAGAACGAGCAGAGCTCCGAGGACTCCCCACCGGAGAATTCGCGTGCTCCGCCTTCGCAGGTTCCTCATCCCAATCAGGGACAGGCAAACGAAGTGCCACGAATTCGGATCGTTGGAACGCTGGAAACCGCTTCAGTAAAGTGGTTTAGAGCACGGATGTGACGAATTGCGGCGACTGCGACCGCAAAAGTTGAATCGGAATCCAAAAAAACCGGACGGCTCAGAACGTGAGCGAGAGTCCGCCGGCCATCTGGCGGTTCGGACGAACGGGCAGGTCGCCTTCGCGCCTGTTCTCGAGCGCCACGGAGAAGAGCGCCTGCCACCGCGATCCGAGCGCGCGGAGGACCGGAATCGGGATCTCCTGGGCGACCGTGACGTCGACGGACTCCCGGCCGTTCCTGTAGGCGGCGTTCCGTCCGAGCTCCTGCTCGAGGAGCCGGTAGCGGACCGAGACCGCCGTGCCGCTCGGGAGGACGTCGACCCGGGCGCTGGAGACCTGGTACCGGGCCTCGTTCAGGAGCGCTCCCGGCACCTCCCCGTCGCCACGGGCGCGTCCCGCCGTGACCGAGAGGCGGGCCGCAAGGCCGGGGCCGAGGACGAACGAGAACGAGCCGGAAGCCTCGTCCGTCACGTCGCCGGGAAAGAGGTAGAGGGCGTCGACCCGGTCGATCAGCTCGGAGTCGAGGAGGAGCTGGAACGCGTCGGAAATCTCTCTCCGGCTCGCCTCCAGCTCGAGGCGGGTCGTGCCGTCGCCCGACTCGATCCTCGTGCCCGCGCGATAGTGGGAGCGGGTCGCCCTCACGAGGTCGGCCGCGTCGATGCCGACGAGCCCGTAGAGCGGGGCGTTCGGGTCCCGCTGCTCGAATCGCCGGGAGGCGAAGCCGTAGACGGTGACGCCCGCGAGAGCTTCCAGGGAGACGGTGAGCTCGGGCGTCAGGCCGCGGGAGGCGTCGGAGTAATCGCCCGTCCCTCCGGCCTCGACGAGGAGGGCGTCGAGAAGCCGGAGGCCCGCGGCGCCGCCGACCCGTGCTTCCTGGCCGCTGCGGGCGGCGTGGGAGACCGAGCCCTCGGCAAGGTCGGAGCGATAGCCGACGTGGAGGCGGACGAATCTCCCCTCGCCCACCTCGCTCCGGTATCGGGCGTCGACCGCGAGCGCGCGCCCCTCGCCGCGGAAAAGCGGCGTCGGGAGGAGCGCCGGCTCGAGGTTCCGATGGGAAACGAGCCGGGCCGAGACGGAAGCACGCGAGCCGCGCCCGGGCTCGGCGGCCCAGTCGACGGAGTGCGCGTCGAGGCGGGCGTCGGGGCTGTCGAACGAAGGAAGCTCGCTCCTCCGGCTCGAGACATGGATGCTGTGGCCCCGGGCCGGAAGGACGTCGAGCGCGACGCGGGACGTCCGTCCCACCTGCTCGCCGCCTGCGGCCGTCAGGCGGTCGAACTCGCCCGAGAGGCCCCACGTCGCGTCCTTGCCGAGGCTGCCGCGGACGTCGAGCGCGGTCTGGGAGAGCGACTCGCCCCCTTCCGCGCGGAACCCCTGGAGAGACCGGACGCTTCCGCGCAGGGGGAGCGGCACGGCTGCGGACGCGGACACCGAGGCGGCGGGCGCCCGCGCGGCGCCTCGCGGCTGCGTGGGCGCCTCGACGGGCCCTTC
>JAGOBQ010000238.1 GCA_017999215.1 Thermoanaerobaculia bacterium | reverse complement strand
CATCCGGGGTCAGGTCCGGTCCACCCGGGGTCAGGTCCGTTTTCCGTGTTCCCGCGGGACGGCGCGTCCGGCTCTTCGTTCGCCGCTCGTCCCGGCGCCCGGCGCCGTCGCAGCAGGCCGTAGCCGACGAGGGCGAGCGCGGCGAGAAGCGCCGCCGCGAGGAGGAGCCTGAGGATGCCGGCGGCGATCACGCCGAACGCGGCTTCGCTCACGAGCCCACGCTTCCCTCCGGCCCGATGCGGACGGGGTCCGTGGGGACACGGCCGGGATCGAAGCTCCGCGCCGCGGCCGCGAGCATCTCCCGCGGGCTCCCCTCGACGGGCGCCTGGCCGAGCAGGGCGAGCGCGATCGCGAGCGTCTCCCTCACGCGCCGCTCCTCCAGCGTCTCGAGCGGCAGCGCGCCGTCGCGCTTGCCGAGCTTCTTCCCGTCCGGGCCGAGAACGAGCGGCAGGTGCGCGTACGACGGCGTCGGCAGGCCGAGCGCCCGCTGGAGCGCGATCTGACGCGCCGTGGACGACAGCAGGTCCCCCCCGCGGACGACCTCCGCCACCCCCTGCGCCCCGTCGTCGACCACGACGGCGAGCTGGTAGGCGAACGGGCCGTCGGCCCGCTTCACGACGAAGTCCCCCACCGCCCGCGCCACGTCTTCCTCGATCCGGCCGCGGACGCGATCCTCGAAGGCGACGATTCCCTCCGGAACGCGGAACCGCACCGCGCGCGCCGCACGCCCCGGCGGAAGGCCCGCCCGGCAGGTTCCGGCGTAGACCGCTCCGGCCACGTCGACCGGGTCCGCGGCGTCGGGCGCGCCCGCCGCCCGGGCCACCTCCGCTCGCGTGCAGCCGCAGTCGTACGAGAGCCCGCCGGCGCGGAGCCGCGCGAGCGCCTCTTCGTAGAGCCCGGCCCGTTCCGACTGGACGGCGACCGGGCCGTCCCATTCCAGACCGTATCGCTCGAGCGCCCGAAGGATCTCGTCGGCCGCTCCCGGCACGACGCGCGGCCCGTCGAGGTCCTCCATCCGCACGAGCCACTCGCCCCCGACGCTCCGCGCGAAGAGCCACGACCCGACGGCCGCCACGAGGCTCCCGAGGTGGAGCGGCCCGGTCGGAGACGGAGCGAAGCGGCCCCTGGGGCGCGGTTCGGTCACCGTCCGGCGGCCCCGGCCCCGAATGGCCCGCCTCGGCCCCTCGCTTGACGCTCCGCCACCCGGTCTCCTAGACTCCGCCTTCCGCGCAGGGTCCGCCCTCCGCGGCCGCTCTTTCGAGAACGTTCCGCAGTAGCTCAATGGTAGAGCATTCGGCTGTTAACCGAAGGGTTGTAAGTTCGAGTCTTACCTGCGGAGCCATCGCACTTCCCCCGCTAACCCGTTGAGGGAAAGCGGTTAACGACAAGCGCCGGCCCTGGTGGCCGGCGTTTCGCGTTGGAGCGGCCTTTGTTGGCGCGGGTTTACGCGTTGCGGGCGTCGTCGCGGGTGTTCTGCGGACTATGCCCCGCGGAACAAGCGCGCCCACGGCGGGATCGCCTCGCCCCGGAGCTCGAGCTTGCGGTAGAGCGTCCGGGTCGAGCGGACGGGCCACGAGAGCTCCGTCGCGAGGCGAACCAGGCTCACGCGCTCCTTCCCGCGCATCGAAGCGAGCAGGAGCTCCTCGGCGCGTCTTCCCCGGAACCTGAGGGCGCTGCGGAGGAGGTCCGAGAGCGCCTCGCCGGCCGGAAGCCGGTTGTGGGTGGGCGACTTCCTCTTCGGGTCGAGGAGCGGGCGAACCGTGTGCGGGCTCTTCCCGATCCGCGAGGCACGAAAGACGAAGGTCTCGACGTGCTCGACGAGGGGCGGAGGCAGGAAGGCGAGGCCGAGGATGACGTCCTCCGGCTCTTCGCCGGAGAAGGGGAAGCTCCAGTGGAGCCCTCCGAATCGGGCATGCGGAAGGGAGACGCGGAAGCCGACGTGGAGGAGGTGGTCGAGGAGGAAGCCATCCTCGAACGGGGTGACGAGCCATTCGGATCGGAGGGAGTCGACGACGGCCTGGATCGCCTCGGTGACCTTCCTCGGCGAGATCATCTCCGAGTCGCTCTTGCCGTAGCCGCGCCGGAGGGCAGAAGGGTCGACGATCTCTCTGGGGGCGCGGCGACCCGGCCTCCATCGACTCCGTGCGGCGCGAAGTTCATCGAGCAGCATCGCGTCGGTTCTCCGGGCGGAGGTCGCGCGGAGCCTGTCCTGGACCCGGGTCCAGAGGCTCGGCTCGATGATGGCCGGATGGGCGTTCTCGCAGCGGAAGACGCGGTCCGAGAGACCGTCCCGGGCGTCCAGACCGTGCCTCTCGAGCTGGGGATTCCCTCCGCGACGAGGTTCGTGGCGATGCCGGCGACGCTGGTGCCGGCCGCGTACTCCTCGAAGATCCGGCGAACGACGGCGACCTGCGTGGGGTCCCCCGGGGCCATCTTGACCCGCTGGTTCGAGAGGGCTTTGTGGTCGCCGTGTACGAGGGTGCCGAGGGTGTTGCCGGCGTCGTCGACGAGGACGCGCTTCATGGCGAACGGGACCGATCCGCTCGGCCAGAAGCCCTGGCGCACGAGACGTGAGTGCGAGGATCGGACGACCCGGGCCTTCTCGAGGCTGAACTCGGCCGCCATGGCCCGCTTCACGGACTTCAGGAGGAGGGCGTAGGGGGACTGCTCCGGGCCGAAGGTCTCGTCGGCGTAGAGGACCTGGACGCCGTGAGAGCGGCAGATGAACTCGTAGTAGCCGGCCTCGTCGGTATTCTCGGCCCGGCTCCAGCGGCTGACGTCGCGGACGAGGATGGCCCCGAAGTCCGGCTTGCGCTTGACGTCCTCGATGAGACGCTGGAAGGCGTCCCGCTTCTCGACGCGCTTGCCGGAGGCGCTGTCGCTGTAGACCCGGACGACTTCGTGCCCCGAGGCCGTGGCGTGTGATCGGAGGCGCTCTTCCTGGGCTTCGAGGCTGTCGGGCTGGAGGTCGATCGTCGATCGGCGGACGTACAGGGCCACTCTCATGCGGCACCTCCACCGAGAAAGGTGGGGCGGCGCCACTCGCCTTGAGCCAACTCCGAAGGCGTGACGCGGCGGATTGTTGAGACGCAGGCGCGACGATTCCCGCAGGGTCCCGGCGCTGGCCCGGAAATATTTCTTCGAGCCAGGGGCACTTTCACCCCCCCAGATCCCTCATCAGAGATAGGGGGACTGCGAGGCCTGGGGCTCGCTCTCCAGACGGTCCCCCTGGAAGGGAGCTGTGTGTGCATTTCAAGGACGACCCGCCCCGGCCGCGAGAAGCCTCGAGATCGATTCCGATAGCCGGCCGCTCGTTCGCGTTCGCGTGCGGGCTTCCGGAGGCGGAGCTTCACTTTCTAGAGGAGCAGGTGCGATCCCGGGGCGGACGAATCGACCCAGACTTGAGCCCCGCCACCGACGTCCTGGTCGTCGCCTCGCTCCCCGGCCTCGGCCGGCTCGCCGAGACCGGCCGGGAAGTGATCCTCCGCGGCGAGCTCTATCGGGACCGGCTCGGGCTTCTTGAGTTCGTGACGGAGGAGGCGTTGAGGGCCGTCCTCGCGGCGAGTCCTGGCGGTGACTCGTGAGCAGAGGTTTCGCCATCGTGGCGATCTCCCGACCCACCGAGGTCCCGATCCGCGCGCCTCGCTCGAAGCCGCCGCCGGCGAGGGGGATGCCGCTTGGCGGCAGGATACGGCTCCGGCGAGCACCGGAGCTCCGGAGCAGCCCCCATCTCAAAGGATCGTCCGTTTTGGAGCTCTCACCTCCCGCGACAACGACTTTCCTCGCACGAAGAGGTCCACGGAAAGGAGCAGGTCACTCCATGAGCACCGCCCACCGTACTCCACGATCCCGGAACCCTCTCCTCCGCGTCCAGCAGCTACTGCCCCTGGCGTTCCTGGTCCTGGCAACGCCTACGCTTCTCGCCATCAAGCCCATGCCGCCCTATTCGGTCTACCCGTGTGCCGCCTCGTCGTCGAACTGCAATGGTGGCGATGCCATCGACGATCTGCAGGTCAAGATCACGGAGCGCAGCCCTCGGAGCACGTGCGGTCAGACCGATGCCTACGGGAACTGCTACTCGGACTTCCAGGGCGGCAGCTGCCCCGGATCCTCCCAGTGGTGCATGTCGGGGCTCGGTCCTCAGCTGCTCGGCGTCACCCACACCGCGGCCTCCGCGGGTCACATACAGCTCGACGTGGAGTACGACTGGCCGAACAACTACTGCCAGACCTGGGATCCCCCGAGCCTCTGGCCGAACTGGTACGCGCAGATCATGTTCCTCGAGGTGATACCCGGGGGGCCGGTCTCGGTTCCGGTGTTCGAGCACGGCCGCTGGAAACCGACCGTCGCGTGCTCGGCCTCGCCGACGACTCCCCAGACGTTCACGATTCGGGCCACGCGCTGGTGCGGCTGGTGGCCGGAAGACGTGGACGTGACCTACACGATCACGTCCTGCGACTCAACGCAGCCTCCCACGCCCGCTCCCCAGAATGGTAACTCCTGCCCGAACCCCGCCTTCGCCGACAGCCCCGTCGGCGGCGCGATGGGTCCCGGCAACGTCTCCATCGGTAGGAACGGAGCGCCGGTCCTGTCGGAGAGCCCGGTCGCTGGGCCCCTGGCTCCTTCCTTCACCTACAACGGCAACGACCTCGCCGATTCCGCCGGATTGAGCGCCGGATGGCACTTCTCGTACGGCGAGACGCTGGTCCAGGACATTCCTGGGCGGCTCGTATGGACCGACGCCGCCGGCTTCAAACGGTACTTCACCGGGAGCGACGGCGCCGGCTACGACGCGTCGCACCCGGGGGAGGCCCTCGGGACCGTCGCTCTCGTCGCCGGCGACTACGTCCTGGCGCGGCCCGACGGCTCGACCCGGACCTTCGTCGCCTCGAGCGGGTTCTGGAAGGAGGCCACGGACCGCTGGGGCAATGGAGCTCAGGGGAACGCTACCTCCTCCAGCCGTGCGACTGTCGTCGAGGAGCTCCTCGGAGGAGTTCCGACGGGGCGCCAGATCTCCCTCGGCTATACCTCCGGGCGTCTGACGAGCGTGACGGACGCCGCCGCTGGCGTTACACAGCTCGGGTACGACGGCAGCAACCGTCTCTCGACGATCTGCACCGCCGACCAGGCGTGCCCTGCGACGAGCCCCTGGCGGACCTACGGCTACGAGGGGACGACCGGCCGCCTGACCTCGATCACCGACGCAGGCGGATTCGTCGTCCGGGGCTACGCCTGGAACACGGCGGGCGGCGTCGCGTCGACGTGGATCGGCGCGACCACCTACGCCGCCGGGAAGGAGCGTGCCACCTTCACGGAGACCGGCTCCACGGTCCTCGTCAGCCGCTACATCGACGGCACGAGCACCGCGGACACGACGTACACCGTCGAGGAAATCGCGGGCGTGTACCGGATCACCGAGATCTCCGGCTCCTGCCCCGAGTGCGGGGCGGAGAACTCGACGTCCACGTTCGATGCGACGACGGGGCGCCGCCTCACTCGCACCAACGGCAACGGCCACACGACCGCCTGGACCTATGACGGTGACGGCAACGTGACCGAGATCGTCGAGGCGCAGGCGACGGCCGTGTCCCGCACGACGACCTACGACTACGCCGTTCCCGGCGTCGACCCGCTCCCGCCGGCGTGGCCGGCGACCGTCCGGGACTTCCTGAAGGAGAAGATCGAGCCCTCGGGCGCCAAGCCCGGCTCGTTCGTCGTCACGACCCGTTCCTTCGGAGGGACGGGGACTCTCGAGATGACGGAGACGGTGTCGGGATACCTCGCGTCGATCGACTCGTCCCCGACATCGAGGAGCAGCACGACGACCTTCGACGCCGCAGGGAGGGTCCTGAGCATCGACGGTCCACGCACCGACGTCTCCGACTCCGTGACCTTCGAGTACTACCCGTCGTCGGAGTCCATCCTGGCTCGGCGGCACCGCCTCAGCCGCCGGGTCGAGGCCGACCAGACCGAGACGACGTACGACGCGTACCACGCTCTCGGCGGTAGCACTCAGGAGTCCCGCAAGCTCCGGACGGGGGCATCCGACGCCGACGTCGTGACGGAACGGACGTTCGACGCCCGAGGCCGGCTCCTCACGCAGACGCTGAAGGCGACCTCGGCTGCCGAGGCGGACATCGTGACGACCACGGGCTACGACACGCGAGGACGCGCCTCGTATTCGCAGGTGCAACCGGCCGGGGGAGCGGTGACGACCCGGACCGACCTCGGCTACGAGGACGGCACCGACCGGCTCCTCACCCGGACGCTCACGACGACGCCGGGAGGTCCGGGCGACCGGATCACGTACGGCTACGACGACCGCGGAAACGTCTCCTCCGAGCGCTACGGGTACTTCAACGGCACGTCGACGACGGAGGACTACGCCGTCGACCGCGCCTACGACGGACTATGCCGTGTGAAGCGGCAGACGTACCCGGCCGACGGCGCGATGACGGCCTACACCTATGATTGCGCCGGGAACGTGACGCAGGTGAAGGACGCGCTCCACTCCACCTCGAATCTCATCCACGACTACGACGAGAGGAACCGCCTCACGTCCGTGACCCGCACCGCGTCTCCGGCCAACGACGTGACCTCCTACGCCTACGACGCACGGG
>JAGOBQ010000237.1 GCA_017999215.1 Thermoanaerobaculia bacterium | reverse complement strand
GAGGTGTCGGAGCAGGATCTGCGCGTGCGTGTAGGCGTGGGCGAAGGTGCGGGCCGAGAAGCCGAAGTCGTGGTACTGCGGGGCGAGCCCGAGGGCGGCGGACCCGTCGGTGGCGACGCCCGTCGTGAAGGAGAGCCGGGCGAACCCGCCGGGCGCGAGGCGCAGGCGCGTGCGGAGGCTCAGGATCGGGTCGAGGACCGCCCCCGTCGTGCCGGAGAGCGCGCGAGAATCGAGCGCGACGGGGTCGTCGGGGCCGCGTCCCCGGCCGAGGAACCGCATCCGATCCGTTTCCCATTCCACCTGTCCCTGTGCGCGGCCGTCCATGGAGAGGACGTGGAACGCGAAGAACGCAGGGTCCCGCGGGCTCCGCGGGCGGCGGCGCGCGACGAGAGCCGTGCTCTCGGGGACCCACTCGGTCTCGATGAAGAGCTTCCCGAAGGCCGGGTGGGCGGCGTCCTCGGCGAGCGACGCGAGGGCGAGCTCGACGTAGCTCGTCAGCTCGATCTCCCGGGGCCGCGCGCTCCGGTTCGTCACGGAGATGCGGCGCACCTCGGCGTCGTCCTCCGGCGAGACGGCGACCTCGAGGCGGGACTCGATCTCGTGGTCGAGCCTCTCGATGATCGCCTTCTCGGCGAGGAGCTCCACGCCGTAGGCGTCGGCCACCTTCCCGATCGGCTGGTGCGCGGCGGACCAGACCTCGCCCGAGTGGACGTCGCGCAGGTAGACGAACTGGCTCCCCGGGTCGCGCGTCCGGTCCTCCCGCCACCGGGTGACGGCGTGGCCGCGGCAGAGGCTCGCTCCGCCCCCCGCGTTCGTGACGATGGCGACGTAGCTCCCGTTCGAGAGGATCTGGGCGCGCGGGTAGGGCGTGTGCGGCGAGCGGATGCGCCTCGGCGTACGCGGGGGCGCCGCGGGCGCCACGCGGGTCTCCTCGGCGGGGTGCGGAACGAGGACGGGGGCCTCGCGAGGGATCCTCTCCTGCAGGAGGAGCTCCGTCGCCTGCACCCGCGCGTCGGAGTGGAAGCGGCGGACCATGAGGTCCCCGAGGAGGACGTTCGCGATCGCCACGAGCGTCATCCCCTGGTGGTGGGCGAGGTAGCTCCGCACGACGACCCCGGGAACGCGGCCGGACGCGAGCTTTCCCCCGGGCGCGGCGTCGGCGTCCGCGTCGACGGGCCTGCGGCGGGTGTAGTCGACGGCGTCGTAGTAGCCCATCGGCCCCTCGGCGCCCTCCTCGGTCAGTCGCCGGAAGTTCCGCGCGGCCTCGCCCGGATCGACGAGGGCGGCGAGCGCCGTCGCGTAGGGGGCGACGACGAGCTCGTCCGCGAGGCCCCGCTTGAGCCCGAGGCCCGGGACCCCGAACGCCTTGTACTGGTAGTTGCCGAGACGGTCGACCAGGTCGTAGGCGGACTCGGAGACCCCCCAGGGCACGTGCTTCTCCCGGCCGTAGCGGACCTGTCGTGAGACGGCCATGCGGCAGGTCCTCTCGAGGAGCGTCCCGGGATACGTCCTCATCAGGAGGAGCGGCATCAGGTACTCGAACATCGTGCCGCTCCACGAGATCAGGGTCGGGACGCCGTCCACGCTCACGACGGGGCGGCCGAGCCGGAACCAGTGGCTCTGCGGGACGTCTCCCTTCGCGATCGCGAAGAAGCTCGCGAGGCGCGACTCCGAGGCGAGGAGGTCGTAGAACGAAGGGTCCCGGCGGCCCGGGCCGCCGGCGTCGGCCAGCCGGTAGCCGATCGAGAAGAGGTGGCGCTCCGGGTCGTAGAGGAACGCGAAGCACATCCCGTCTGCAAGGGCTGCGGAGCGCCCCGCGAGGCGCTCGAGGCGCGCCGCGAGGCTCGGGCTCGCGCCGGCCAGCTGTCGCAGCCCCCCGGAGAGAGCGACCAGCGCGCCGGCGAGGTTGCCGCTGTCCACGGTCGAGACGTAGCGGGGGAGGAGGGGCGCGAGGCTCCGCGTGTCGTACCAGTTGAGGAGATGCCCCTCGTGGGTCTCGAGGCCCTCGACGGTCGTCAGCATCCGGTCCAGCCGGTCGGCCATCTCCCCGGCGGGGAGGAGGCCGAGGTCGTGCGCGGCGAGCGTCGAGAGGAGCCCCATCCCGACGTTCGTCGGCGAGGTCCGGTGCGCGACGACGGCCGACCCGGTCTCCTGGACGTTGTCCGGCGGGAGGCCGTGGTCCTCGGGCCCGGCGAGCGTCTCGAAGTAACGCCACGTCTTCCGGGCGATCTCCGCGAGGAGCGCGCGCTCCCCGTCGGTCAGCTCGTGCCGGATGGGCGCCGTGGGCCGGCTGAGCCGGTAGGCGATCCACGGTGCCGTGAGCCAGAGCGCGACGAACGGCAGCGCCAGCACGAGGGCGGAGGGACGCGCGACGGCGGTGAGCGCGAGGAGGCCGAGGGCGAAGAGCGGGCTCGCGCCCATCTCGAGGAAGAAGGAGCGGACGCCCGCCTCGAGCTGGCCGGCCGCGCGCACGGCCTGCGACGCCGCCGTCTCCCAGTCGAGGAGGCGGCGGCGCGTGACGACGAGCCGCACGAGCGTCCGGCCGATCGCGTCCGCCGTCTCCCAGGCGTGGTACGGGAGGAGGACGAGCGTCAGGAGCGCCTGGGCCAGGGCGGAGCCCAGCTCCTCCGCCGCGCCCCTCACGTACATCCTCACCGGATGGTCCGAGCGGGACCGCTCGAGGAGCCGCGAAAGCGAGGAGACGAGCGGGAACGCGGGGATCGAGAGGGCGGCGAGCGTCCAGGCGAGCGGGCTCCCGGGAAGGAACGTGAAGGCCGCGCCGAGGAGGGCGAGGAGGGCCGGCGCCACGAGGCTCCGGCGCAGGTTGTCGAGGATCTTCCACTGGCTGATGAGCGGAAGACGGTTCTTCGCGAAGCCGTGGGCGGTCCTCACGACCGGAAGGAGCCACGCCAGGAGCTGCCAGTCCCCGCGCACCCAGCGGTGCTGGCGACGGGCGTGGGCGAGGACGTTCGCGGGGTAGTCGTCCACGACCTCCACGTCGGAGACGAGCGCCGTCCGCGCGTGGAGCCCCTCGAAGAGGTCGTGCGAGAGGAGCGCGTTCTCGGGGACACGCCCGTCCACCGTCGCTCGAAACGCGTCGACGTCGTAGAGCCCCTTGCCGGTGAAGCTCCCCTCGCCGAACAGGTCCTGGTACGTGTCCGAGACGGCCGTCGAGTAGGGGTCCACGCCGGTGTGCCCGGCGTAGATCCTCGCGAAGAGGGAGCCGGCCGCGCTCGAGTGCGTGACGCTGACGCGCGGCTGGAGGATCCCGTAGCCCTCGGTGACGCGGCGCAGCCCCGGGTCGACGACGGGCCTGTTGAGCGGGTGTCCGAGGATCCCGATGAGCGTCTTCGCCGCGCCTCTCGGAAGGCGCGAGTCGGAGTCGAGCGTCAGGACGAAGCGCACCGAGGGGAGGATCGAGAGCTCGCCGACCTTCACCCGGAAGCCGGGGGCGTCCGGGTCCCGGAGCAGGCGGTTCCACTCCTCGAGCTTCCCGCGCTTGCGCTCCCGGCCCATGAAGACGCCCTCCTTCTCGTTCCACAGCCGGTCCCGGTGGAAGAGGAAGAAGCGGTCGCCCGATTCGGGCGCGTACTTGCCATTGAGCGCTTCGACGCCCGCCACCGCGGCGGCGAGGATCTCGTCGTCCCCTCCGGTCGTCGCGGTCGGCGCGTCGCGGAAGTCGCTCAGCAGGGCGAAGTGGACGTTCGTCTCCAGGTTCCCGAGGGCCTGGACCTCGAGGTGATCGAGGAGATTCTCGACGCCCGCGACGCTCCCGAGCAGGGTGGGGACGACCACCATCGTCCGCGCGCTCTCCGGGACCCCTTCGCGCAGCTCGAGGCGCGGAAGTAGCTTCGGGCCGACGAGCGCGGCGACGAGGCGCTGAACGACGAGCGCGGCCAGCTCGCTCGCCGGGACGAGCGCCAGCAGGGCCGCGGCGAAGGCCATCCGGGGAGCGCCCGAGGCCTGCGCGTAGAGGAACGCGACGAGGACGCCGAGCGCGGTGAGGAGCCCGATCCCGCCGAGGTAGACGACGGTCGCGTGCGCGAACAGGCCGCGCTGGACCCGGCGAAGGAGCGAAGGGCGGTGCGCGACGTCGACCTCGAGCCCCGGACGACCCCGCCCGACGAGGTGGTCGCCGACGTGGGCGGCCCGGTCCGCGGCTCCCTTCTCGCCCGCGGCCTTTCGTGCGCTCTCCACGGCGCGGAGGGCGACGCGCAGCTGCGCCTCGCCGGTCGGATCGGCGAGCTCCTCGACGGCGTGCCGGTAGCGGTCGCGGCTCTGGAAGTCCATCTGCGCGTAGATGGCGGCCGGGTCGCGCAGGAGGACCTGCTCCACGACGCTGACCGACTCGACCCACCGGCTCCAGTCGAGAGTCGCGCAGAGCCGAAGGCTCGTGATCGTGTTTCCCGTCGAGACCTGGTCGATCGACTGCTGCTGGCTCTCGGCGCGGACGAGGTCCTCGGGGGTCGCGCCCCGGGCGGCCAGCGCTTGGTCGACCTGCGAGGCGAGGGCCGAGACTCGGGGGTCGTGCTCGCGCATCCGGTGCCGGAGCTGGGCGACGAACGCGCAGTGGAGGGGATCGGGCAGGGCCGGTCCGCGCCGTCCCGCCTCGAGGTCCGCGAGCGCCGCGTCCGCCTGCCTCCTCGCCTGCCGGCCGGCGAGGATCCCTTCCGCCAGGGCGCGCAGGTTCTCGATCAGCGCGAGCTTGAGCATGCTCGGCCACGCCCAGAGCTCGCCGATCGAGAGCGGCGCCACCGTCTGGAACGCGAGGACGAACCGGCCGAGCCGCTCGGCGTCGAGCCGGCCGTCCCCGTGGCGGATCAGCTCGAGGGCCATCGCGTGGATGCGGGCCTTCCCCAGGTGCTCTCGAGCCGCGAGCTTCGGGAGCTTCCGGTAGTAGCGGGCGGGGAGGTCGTGCCGGACGGCGGTGGCCTCCGACTCGACGAGATGGAAGTTGTCGAGGAGCCACTCGGCGGCGGGCGGGATGGCGACGCCGCGATGGACGTCGCCGGCCAGGAGCCGGTCGGCTTCTCGCAGGTACCGGAGGTTCGCTTTCAGCCGGGGCAGGACGTCCTCGCGGGTCCGTCGGCTCTCGGGTGAGAGCGTGAAGACGGCGGCGAGGCTCTTCGCGCGCTCCTCGAGGCTCTCGATGCTCAGGAGCTCTCCGCGCAGCGGCACCGACTCCGCAGTCCTTCGGCGGAGGAAACCGGTGCTCGTCATGCCCGGATCGCGCTCCGTCTCCGCGACGTCAGATCGCCCGGCGCCCCTGGATGACGCGCACCAGCACCACGATGATCGCGATGACGAGGAGGACGTGGATGAGCCCGCCCGCCGTGACGGACGAGAGCATTCCGAGGGCCCAGAGAACCAGGAGGATGGCGACGATCGTCCACATGGAAGTTCCTTCTCTCCGCCAGCCCTTGAGAGGGCGCGCCGGGAACGGAGGCCGACCGCGTCCGAGCTTCGCCCTCCTCTCCGCAATTCGGCTGCCAGCCTGGGTTTCGCGCCGGGCCGTCCCGCCGCCCCCGGTCCGGCGACGTCCCGCCTCCGCCGGGAGCGCGCGATTGAAAGCCTGACAACTTCGATTGAAATTGGCGCACGCCGGACGTCGCCCGGCGCGACACGCTCCGCGCCGGCCGGCGCGCCCTCGGCGTCCTCCTCCCTCACGGGAACGGCACGGCTTTCGCAAAGCGGCCGGGAAGGAGGGAACATGAAATCCCGACTTCGACCTGTTTCCCTGATCGCCCTGACGGCGATCCTCCTCACGTTCCCGCCTGCGGCGGCCCAGCGCGAATACCAGTACCAGGAAGAGGGCTACCAGGACGACGGCATCCGCCAGTCGGTGGCCCGCATCTCCCATTTCGAAGGAGCGGTCTCGTTCAATCGCGGAGACTCTCCGGACGATTGGCAGCCGGCCTCCCTCAACTACCCGATGACGCTCGGCGACCGGATCTGGACGGACCGCAACTCGCGGGTGGAGCTCGAGCTTCCTGGCGGAACGGTCTACCTCGGACCCGAGACGGAGCTCGCTGCGCTCGACCTGACTCGAGACGTCCGCCAGCTCTCGCTCGCTCTCGGAAGGGCCTCCTTCCGCATCCGCCGGATGGATCGTGACGAAGTCTTCGAGGTGGCGACTCCGAACGTCTCCGTGACGTTCGAGACGCCCGGCAGCTATCGCGTCGACGTCGACGAGGAGGGCAACAGCCGGGTCACCGTCTACCAGGGGCGCGCCTGGGCGGCCGCCGCCGGGGGACAGGTCGAGCTGGAACGCGGCGACCGGATGCGCGTCTTCGGCATCGACCAGCCCGACTACGATCTCGTCTCCGCCGGTCGCGGCGACGTCTGGGACCGCTGGGTCGACGGGCGCGAGCGCCGACACAGGTCGGTCCGCTCCGCCTCGTACGTCCACCCCGACATCTACGGTTCCTGGGACCTCGACGCGTACGGCTCCTGGGAGAACGACGCCGAGTACGGATCCGTCTGGTATCCGAGGGGCGTGGCCGCCGGCTGGGAGCCCTACCGTTCCGGACGCTGGGTCTGGCGCGATCCGTGGGGCTGGACGTGGCTCTCGTCGGAGCCTTGGGGCTGGGCGCCGTATCACTACGGCCGCTGGTCCATGGCGAGGGGCCGTTGGGGCT
>JAGOBQ010000236.1 GCA_017999215.1 Thermoanaerobaculia bacterium | reverse complement strand
CCGCGCGAGCCGGACGGAGAGGAGGACGAGCGCGGCGAGCGCCGCCGGTACGAGGAGGCCCAGGAGGAGGCGAGCCGGCCCTCCATCCTTCGCGATCGACGAGACGGCCCGCGCGACGGCCTTCGCCTTCTCCTCGACCGCGGCGACCGCGTCGCGGACGGCCGTCGCGATCGAAGCCTGGTCGGCCTGGGCGAAGCCGAGGATCCAGCGGCCGTAGAGGAACTCGAGGTTCCCGAAGAACTGCCCCACGCTCCGGACGACGTCGAGGCGCGTCACCTGCGGCCGCCCGGAAGCCGGCGTCGGGTCGAAGGAGACCCAGCCCCGCTCCGGCCCGCACCACGCCTCGAGCCAGGCGTGCGCCTCCCGGCCGCGGACGAGATAGTAGGAGCCGAAGGGCCCCCGCTCGCCTCCGGCGAAGCCGGTCACGAGCCGCGTCGGGATGCCGTGCTCGCGCAGGACGAGCGCCATCGCCGTCGCGAACGTCTCGCAGTGTCCCGATCGCCGGCTCGTCAGGAACTCCTCGACGGCGGACGGCCCCCAGCGGGCCGAGTCGAGCGTGTAGAAGTAGCGGGTCGCGAGGTGCTCCTCGATCCGCCGGGCGAAGAGCCACGGGTCGGCCCCCGGGTCGACTCCCGCGGCGACCTCGCGGCCCCAGTCCCGGAGCGTCGCCGACCCGATCGGACGGGTCGCCGCGTCGTCGGCCTCGGGCGGAGTCCGGTCGACCTGCGGTTCCGCGGCCGAGAGGACCTCGAAGCGCATCAAGGGCGGCGGCTCCACCGTCAGGCGGAAGTTGCCGTCGCCGTCCTTCACGAGCGGCACGACGCCCCACCGGCGCGTCAGCTCGGGCGAGGCCGACGCCGAGAGCGCCGTGACGGGATACGGCAGGAAGCGGATGCCGAGCGGGGCGACCTCGAGCGAGAGACGGTGCGTGGCGTCCGGCCGGGGGCCTCCCCGCGGTCGGAGCGAGAGCCGGCTCCCGTCCCGCATCGCCACGACGCGCCCCCGGTCGGCGGGCGGCCGCCAGACCCCTTCCGAGAAGCGCGTGTGCGCGAGGAGGCGGATCCGGAGGAACGACGGGTCCTCGACGAGCGGCCCCTCCTCGACGACGACGCGGAGGAAGATCTTGTCGCTCTGGCGGAGGCGGCCGTAGAGGTTCGTGTCGACGGTGTCGGAGAAGCCGCTCTCGCCCCCGTCGCCTCCCGGCAGACCCTGGATGTAGGAGGTTTTCAGCCGGGGGAAGAGGACGAACATCGGGATCGCGAGCGCCACGGCGGCGCCGAGCGAGGCCGCGACCGCGCGACGGGAGGGGATCTCCCGGGCGCGCGCGTCGCGCCGCCACTCGTCGGGGGCGGCCGCGAGGTCCCTCCAGAGCGCCCACCGCGAGAGGAGCGGCCACGCCACCGCCGCGTAGCCGCCGAGGAAGAGGAGGATCGTCGAGTGGGTCGAGGTCGCCATCGACGCGACGAGGAGGAACGTCGCGAGGACGAGGGAGACCGAGAAGTCGCGCTCCCGCTTGATCGACGCGAGCTTCAGCACGGCCGTGAAGAGGAGGATGTGGAGCGCCGTCCGGAGGAGGGAGCGCCCCCCGAACCGGACGCCGAACCAGAAGAGGGCGAAGTAGGCGACTCCGGCGAGGTTCAGCCAGCGGTCCGCGAGGCACGGGACCCGCCCGGCCTTCACGAACGCGAGGAGGACCCCGAGCGTGCCGAGGTAGACGAGGAGCGCCGGGACCGGGAGAGCTCCCGTGAACCCGAGCGGGATCGGCGCGAGCGCCGAGAGGAGGCCGACGGCCAGTATCCTCTCCCGCCGGAACGGAAGCAGGGCCGGGTCGGGGCGCGGCTTCTTCGCCATCGCTCAGCCCGCCGCCCGCACGTGGTAGAGCGACGTTCCCGCCGGGAGGGAGAGCGGGAGCGGAGCCTCGGCGCCCGGCTCGACGAGCGCGAGCGCCGTCAGGAGCGTCGTCCGGTGGTACGGGCCGCTCGCCGGGGGCGCGAACGTCGCGCCGCAGAGGAGGCCGACGCGCTCGCCGCGGGCGAGCATCGTCAGGACGAGCCCGGTCGCGCGCCGGACGGCCTCCTCGAACGCCGCGTCCCACGCCGCCCCCGCCGACGCGGGGCGGAACGTGTCGAGGTGGACGACGACCTCTCCGCCGAGCTCCGAGGCCCGCTCCTTGACGATCGGCCTCCCCTGCCGAGCCGTCTGGGGCCAGTGGATGTCCCGCGGGTCGTCTCCCGGCACCGCCTCGCGCAGCTTGAGGATCTCCGCCCCGCGGCCTCGCATCCGGGGCTCCCGGCCTTCGTCGCTCGCGTCCCGGTGATCCGGCGCGGGCGCGGCCGCGTCGGCCGGGCTCGGGAAGACGATCCGCTCCTCGTTCACCGGGTGGAGCCGCCCCTTCCGGAAGAGGCCGATCGGGTAGCCGCTGAAGACGAGGATCGACTCGACGCGCTGCCGCCCGCGGCGGGGGAAGACGAGGTCGACCCCCCGCTCGGCCTCGCTCCCGGGCTCGATCCGCGGGAAGAGGAGCGGCGCCGCCTTTCCCGAGACCTTCGCGAGGAGGGCCGACTTCGCGCGCTTCGTCCGGTTCTCGAGGCGCACCTGGAACCGCGCCGGCTCGCCCGCGAAGACCTCGGAAGGGCCGTCGAGCACCACCCCCACGGCGTCCACGTTCCGCCGCGAGACGACCCCCGAGACGAGGAGGACGCCGAGGAGGAGCGAGAGGAGGACGTAGAGGCCGTTGTTGCCGGTGTTCGTCGCCCCGATCGCGACGACGAGCGCGGTCAGGACGTAGCCGAGGCCGAGGTTCGTGACGCGGACGAGGATCGACTCGTCCCAGGGGACCTTCAGGCGGAGCCGGAGGACCGACAGCTTCACGGCATCCCGCCTCCCCTCGCTCAGAGCGGGACGGCGACCTCGTCCAGGATCTTCTGCACGGCCTCGCGCTCGCGGCGCCCCGCGCCCGTCCCCTCGTAGCGTCCCGTCGCGCTGGCGAGGACCCGGTGGGCGAGGACCGCGGGGGCCACCTTCTTCACGTCGTCGGGCGTCGCGAACGGCCGCCCCGCGACGAGCGCGTGCGCCTGCACCGCCCGGAAGAGCCCCTGCGCGCCGCGCGGCGAGACGCCGAGGACGAGGTCGCGGCTCGCGCGCGTCCGCTGCACGAGCGCCATGACGTAGTCGAGGAGCTTGTCGGCGACCGTCACCGCCTCGACCGCCGTCTGCGCCTGCTTCAGCTCGGTCAGCGTCAGGACCGGGCGCATCGACGCGAGGGCCCGGTCGGCGCCTCCCGAGAGGAGGAGCGCGCGCTCCTCCTGGGCCGCCGGGTAGCCGAGCGCGATCCGCATCAGGAAGCGGTCGAGCTGCGATTCCGGGAGCGGGTAGGTGCCGAGGTACTCGATCGGGTTCTGCGTCGCCAGGACGAGGAACGGCTCGGGGAGCCGGCGCGTCTCGCCGTCCACCGTCACGCCCCGCTCGTTCATCGCCTCCAGGAGCGCGGCCTGCGTCTTCGGGGTCGCCCGGTTGATCTCGTCGGCCACGAGGATCGGCGTGAAGATCGGCCCGGGGTGGAACTCGAACGCCTGCGACTGCTGGTTGAAGATCGTCAGGCCGAGGATGTCGGACGGGAGCGTGTCGGGCGTGAACTGAAGCCTGTGGACGCCGAGGCCGAGCGCCTTGCCGAGCGCCATCGCGAGCGTCGTCTTCCCGACGCCCGGGACGTCCTCGATCAGGAGGTGCCCGCGGGAGAGGAGGCAGACGACGGCGTGCTCCACCGCGATCGCCGGGCCGCGGTAGACGGTCCGCACGGCCGAGACGAGGCGCGAGACGGCGGAAAGGACGCCGTCCGGCGCGGACGCGCTCACATCCGCCCCTTCGCGAGGCTCTTCTCCACGCTCGCGCGGAGGAGGTCCGAGCCCCCGCGCTTCATCACGAGGAGGCCGTCCGGCGCGTCGACGACGACGACGTCGGAGAGGCCGAGGAGGCGGACCGGCCGGTCTCCCGCGAGGACGAGGTTCCCGGAGCCCCCCTCCTCGATCGCCGGACCGGAGAGGACGGACTTCCCGTCGGCACCCCCGCGGAACTCGAGCACCGCCTCCCACGACCCGAGGTCGCTCCAGCCGCAGGAGGAGGGAACCGTCCGGACGGCCGTCGCCTTCTCCATCACCGCGTAGTCGATCGAGATCGACCGGCAGGCGCGGAACGCGGCCTCGAACGCCGCGTCGTCCCCTGCCCGCCGCGCCGCGTGGGCCGCGCGCATCGCGGCGAGGACGTCGGGGCAGAGGCGCGCCATCTCCGAGAAGAGGAGGCGGACGGAGAAGGCGAAGATGCCGGCGTTCCAGTAGTGGTTCCCGGAGACGGCGTAGCGCTCGGCGTCGGCGAGCGGCGGCTTCTCGACGAAGCGGACGACCTCGCGGACTCCGGGGGTCGTCTCCCTCCCCGCCTCGAGGTAGCCGAAACCAGTCTCGGGTCGCGTCGGCGGGATGCCGAGCGTCAGGAACGCGTCGCCCGAGCGGGCGCTCTCCACGGCGAGGGAGAGGGCGCGGTGGAGCTCGTCGACGTTCTGGACGGCCTGGTCGGACGGGAGGACGACGAGCACGCCGTCGGGGTCCTCGTCCGCCACGCCGAGCGCGGCGAGGGCGATCGCCGGCGCGGTGTTCCGCCGCTCCGGCTCGAGGACGAGCCGGGCCACCGGCAGCCCCGGGAACTCCCCGGCGAGGTGAGGGGCGTGCGAGGCGCGGGCGGAATAGAGGACGTTCGACTCCCCGCAGAGCCGCGCGGCGCGCTCGTGCGTCTCCCGCAGGAGGGAGGCCTTCCCCGAGAGCGGGAGGAACGGCTTCGGGCGGTCGTCGGTGGAGAGGGGCCAGAGGCGGGTGCCGCTCCCGCCGGCGAGGATCAGCGCGCGGACCGTCATCGTCCCGATTCTACGGAGGCGGCGGCGTTCCGGTTGGTGACGGAGAGCCCGAGGTCTTCCACTTCCGGAACGAGGTCGACCCCGAGCCGGTCGCGGACCTTCTCCCGCATCCGGGCCATGAGCGTCCTCACGTCGGCCGCGGTGGCGCCCTCCGCGTTCACGATCACGTTCGCGTGGCGCTCCGAGACGACGGCCCCGCCGACCCGCGCCCCCTTCAGCCCGCACGCCTCGAGGAGCCGCCCCGCGTGGTCGCCGGGCGGGTTCTTGAAGACCGAGCCGGCGTTCGGCTCCGTCGGGAGAGCCTTCTTCCGCTTCTCGCGCACCTCGGCGAGCCGCGTATCGACCTCCTCCCGCGTCGCGGGGCGGAGGCGGAGCGTCGCCGAGGCGACGACGTCGTCCCCGTCGCAGAGCGCCGACCAGCGGTAGCCGTGCGGGATCGACGCCGCCGGGACGACGCGGAGCGCTCCCGAGCGCGAGACGAGCGTCACCTCCTCGAGGAGGTCGAAGATCTCCGCACCATACGCCCCGGCGTTGATCCGCACGGCCCCGCCGACCGACGACGGGATCCCCGAGAGCCCCTCGGTCCCGGAGAGAGAGGCGTTTCGCGCGGTGACCGCGAGCGACATCAGCGAGGCCCCGCCGCCGGCTCGGACGAGAGGAGCCTCGACCGACACCGACGCGAGCTCTCCCGAAAGGACGAAGACGACGGCGTCGAGCCCCTCGTCGGGGACGAGGACGTTCGACCCCTTCCCGAGCGGGATCGCCGGGAGCCCTTCCGCCCGGGCCCACCGGAGGAGCGCGGCGAGAGCCGGGGCGTCCTCCACCTCGGCGAAGAAGCGTGCCGGGCCGCCGATCCGCCACGTCGTCCGCGGCGCGAGCGGCTCCTCCGGGCGGAGCCGGAGGCGGAGGCCGGTGAGGGGCGAGGTGTCGATCACCGGAGGGAGAACGCGGCGGCGGCCGCCAGGATTCCGGCCCCGAGGCCGGCGAGGAGATCGTCGGCCATCACCCCCCAGCCCCCGGGTAGGGACTGCACCCGGTCGATCGGGCCGGGCTTGACGACGTCGAGGAGCCGGAAGAGGCCGAACGCCGCGGCGACGAGGCCCCAGCGGAGGAGCGGCGAGGCGCCTTCGGGAAGCGCGAGGTGGAGGAGGAGGAGGGCGAGCGACTGCCCGGCCACCTCGTCGACGACGATCTCGGGAGGGTCCTTCCGGCCCCGGCGCGCGGCGACGCGCGCCGAGGCCGGGACGCCGAAGGCCGTCGCGAGCGCCGCGAGAAGGGCCACGGCACCGACGCCGTAGAGGGCGAAGAGCCCTTCGGCGGAGAGGACCGTCAGGAGGCTCCCCCACGTCCCGGGGGCTTTCGGCAGGAGGCCCGAGCCGAGACCCGTCGCCACGAGCGAGGCGCCGGGCGAGAGGCGGAAGACCTCGCCCCACGGAACCCCTTGCGCCTCGGCGGGCGCCGCGCTAGCGTCTCCCACGTCTCCTCTTCGTGAACGGGCGGCCGCGGCGCTCGAAAGGACATCAACTGTCCGCGCGCCCGCCACCCGGTTCCTATAATCCGCCGTCTTCACGCAGAAAGCGAGGACCCGCATGCCCCCCATCGAGAAGGAAAAGCTCAAGGCCCTGGAGCAGGCGCTCCAGCAGATCGACCGCCAGTTCGGGAAGGGCGCCCTCGTCCGCCTCGGCGACAAGCCGCAGGAGGCGATCCAGGCGATCTCGACCGGCTCCATCAACCTCGACGC
>JAGOBQ010000235.1 GCA_017999215.1 Thermoanaerobaculia bacterium | reverse complement strand
ACCGTCCTCCTCGAGACGGCCGCCGGGCAGGGCGCGTGCCTCGGTCACGACTTCGCGCACCTCTCGGCGATCCTCGGGCGCGCCGACTCCCGGCCGCGCCTCGCCCTCTGCCTCGACACCTGCCACGTCCACGCCGCCGGCTACGACGTCGTCACGAAGGACGGCTGGCGGAAGACGCTCGACGAGCTCGACGCCGCCTGCGGCCTCGACCTCGTCAGGGTGATCCACGCGAACGACTCGAAGAAGGAGCGCGGCTGCCGCGTCGACCGCCACGAGCGGATCGGCCACGGCGCGATCGGCGCGAAGGGCTTCGCGAACCTGATGACCGAGCCCGCCTTCGAGCAGGTCCCGAAAATCCTCGAGACCCCGAAGGACGAAGAGGGGAAGTGGGACCGCGAGGGCCTCGCGGCTCTCCGGAAGCTCGCGCGGCGGAAGGCCACGGCGTAACCGGAGCCGGAGCGCGGACCGCAGGCCGGAAGCCGCCCGGCTTCGGCCATTCGTCGATTCCTCGGGGGACCGCTCCCGGAGAGGAGCGTCCCTCCGCCCCCCGGGAGCGAGGGGTCTGGTCTACACTCTACAGTCTGCTGCCCCACGGGGAGCGAGGGGTCTGGGAGCGAGGGGTCTGGTCTACACTCTACAGTCTGCTGCCTCGCGGAACCGGGACAGAACGCGGAGGAGAGCGCCCTCCCCGCTGTCCGGAGAGCGTCGATCCCTCAGGCCGCGGAACGCCGGAAGCGAACGAAGACGAACGCGCTGTAGCCCGCGACGAGCGTGAGGGCGAGGAGGAGGACGACGAGGAGCGACGTGAGGACGTCCGGGCTCGCCGCCGCCGTCGTGATCGTCAGGCCCTCGCCCGCGCCGCCCCGCGCGGGGACGAGCGCGGGATGGAGCCCCTGTCCGACGATCCCCCAGAGGGCCGCGATCGAAAGCGAGGAGGCCGCGAGCGCCAGAGCCGGTCGCCCCGCCTTCACGAAGTACGGAAGCGCGACGAGGGAGCCGAGCATGACGACCGGGGCGACCCAGGTGAGAGGGTGGTGGTACGGCTCCCAGAGGTGCGGCGCGGCGAAGAGGGAGGAGACGCCGGTCAGGCCGTGGAGCGCGACCGCCGTCACCCAGGCGCGCAGGACGACGTCCTCTCCCTCCCCCGCGCGGAGGTTCAGCCAGCAGGCCCCCTGGAGCGCGAAGAGGGCGACGGTCTCCACCGCGACGACGAGCGCGAAGGGCGACAGCAGGCCTCCGAGCGAGGCCGTGCTGCGCCCCGCCCCGTCGAGCGGAAGGCCGAGGAGGACGTTCCCCAGCATGAGCCCGAGCAGGAACGCCGCCACGACGCTCAGCGCCCCGAACGCGACGTCGCGGGACCGGTCGACGGCCTCGGCGTTCCTCCCCTTCCCGAGCGCCACGGCCCGCATCACGAGGACGAGGGCGAGGAGCGCGAGCAGCCCGCCGAAGGCCGACGTCACCGCCGCGCGGACCGGCGGGAACGCGGCGAAGAGGGCCGCGAGCCCGGCGACGAGCCAGAACTCGTTTCCGAGCGTGGCCGGGCCGAGCGTACCGAGCCGCCTCCGGCGCGTCTCGTCGCCGGCCGCGCGGGCGAGCACGAGCGTCCCGACGCCGCCGTCGATCCCGTCGAGAACCGAGTACCCGGCGAAGAGGACGCCGACCACGAGGAACCACGTCGTCTGCAGGTCCGTCATCGGAGCACCTCCACCCGGCTGCGAATTCGCTCTCAGGTTAGCGCCGGCGCCGCCACGAGGACAGGGAGAACCGCGGCGCGGGAGCGGGGCGTTCCCCGGGGCGCCGGCTCAGCGGACGCGCCAGATTCCCGTACCGCGCCCCGGCAGGTAGACGCGGATCGACGCGGGAGCGCCGCTCGGGTCGGCCGCGCCCGGGTCGGCGAAGACGCGCTCGAACGAGCTCCCCGGCACCGCGAACGGGCCGGCCGACTGGAAGGAGTCCGACAGGTTGTGGACGACGAGGACGGTCTCGCCGGCGGACCTTCGGAGGAACGCGAGGAAGGGCGTCACTCCGTCCGTCCTCGAGACGAGGACGGTCTCTCCCTTCCGCAGCGCCTCCGAGGAGGCCCGCGCCCGGATGAGGCTCCGGTAGCGGGAGAGGAGCGAGGAGGGATCGGCTCGCTGAGAGGCGACGTTCGCCGTCTCGCGGCCCGGCGCGAACGGGAACCAGGGCGTCCCGGTCGTGAAGCCGCCTCCGGGCGACCCGTCCCACGGCATCGGCGTCCGCTTCGACTCGTCTCCGCCGGTCGGGCCGTTCTCGAGGCCCACCTCCTCTCCGTAGTAGAGGAACGGGGCGCCCGGGAGCGTGAGGAGGATCGCGGCGGCGTTCCGGAGGCGCCCCGCGTTCCGGCCGAGCTGCGTCGCGAGGCGCACCTGGTCGTGGTTCGTCAGGAACGGGGCGTCGATCGCGCCGGCCGGATAGACCCGGCCGACCTCCTCGAGCTTCGCCGCGACCGGCGCGGCGTTCCCGGACGAGACCGCCTTGAGGACCAGGTCGGAGAGCGGGAAGTTGAAGCTCGCCGGGAGCTCGTCGCCGCCCGCCGCCGTCTTCGCGCCGTAGTAGGTCGCGATCACCGAGGTGTCGGCCCAGTTCTCCCCGACGACGAACGCCTGCGGCTTCACGCTGCGGACGTGCGCCGCGAACGCCTTCAGCGCCGCGTGCGTCTCGGGCGTGTCGGCCTGCCCGCCGCCCGCGCCCGCCTCGACGAGGTAGCGCGTCGCGTCGAGGCGGAAACCGTCGACCCCCCGCTCGAGCCAGAGGGCCGCGATCCGCCGCATCTCGGCGCGGAGGCTCGCGTTCCTCCAGTTCAGGTCGGGCATCCCGCTCCAGAAGACACCGTAGTAGAAGGCGTCGCCGCTCCGGTGCCACGTCCCCGCGTTGCCGCCCCACGGAACCTTCCACCCCGGGTCCGTCGGGCTCCAGACGTACCAGTCGCGGTGGGGCGAGTCGGGCGAGGAGGACGCCGCGAGGAACCACGGGTGCTGCGCGCTGCTGTGGTTGACGACGAGGTCGACGATGACCTTCATCCCGCGCCGGTGCGCTTCGTCGAGGAGCCTCCGGAAGTCGGCGTTCGTGCCATAGTCCGGCTCGATCTTCAGGTAGTCGGTGGTGTCGTAGCCGTGATAGCTCGGAGACTCGAAGACCGGCATGAGCCAGAGGGCGTCGACGCCCAGGTCCGTCGTCGTGGCCGGGTCGCCGTCGTTCAGGTCGTCGAGGCGCGAGATCAGGCCCGGCAGGTCGCCGATGCCGTCGCCGTCGGAGTCCTGGAAGCTCCGGACGAAGACCTCGTAGAAGACGGCGCCGCGGGCCCACTCGTGGTCCCAGCCCGCGGAGGCCGCGCGCGACGGGGCCGGGACGACCTCCCTCTCGGCGGGCGCGCTGCCGCAGGTGAGTGCGGCGAGCGCCATCGGGACGACGAGCGCGAGTCGCGTCGAGCGCATGGGTTCCTCCGGGCCGTGGCCCGCGGGAAGCATATCGGAGGGAAGAGGCCGTGAGCGGCTTCGACGGGGCGCGGCTCGGGGCTCTCGTGCACGACCTCCTCGCCGTCGTGAGGCGGCGCCCGGCCGACCTCCTCCCGTTCGAGGAGGTCCGCGAACGCCTGAAGCTCCGCCGCGTCGTCGACCGCGGGACGTCCGACGTCCCTCTCGCGAAGATCGTCGGGACGTACGGGCGGCGCGGAGAGTTCAACCGGGTCTTCCTCCCCCGCTCCGAGTCCCTCCGGGAGCGGTGGGAGGACGTGAAGGACCTCGCCGAGGGGGCCGCGGGCTTCCGTCCCGTCGAGCTCTACCTCGTCGGAGACGCCTACTTCGCCGTCGACGGCCACCACCGGATCTCCGTCGCCCGCTCTCTCGGCGCGGAGACGATCGAGGCGCACGTCCTCGAGTTCCTCACGCCCGTCCCGCTCGGCCCCGACGCCTCGCTCGAGGACGTCCTCAGAAAGGAGGGGCTGGCCGACTTCCTCGAGACGACCGGACTCGTCCCGTCGTCTCCCGACGAGTTCCGGGTGACGCACCCGGGCGACTACGCGGAGATGCTCGAGCACGTCGCGGTCCACCGCTACTACCTCGGCCGGGAGCTCTCGCGGTGCACGTCGTGGGAGGAGGCGGTCCGCTCGTGGTACGAGACGTTCTTCCGTCCGATGACGGAGACGATCCGCGCGAGCGGCGTCCTCGCGGATTTCCCGTCTCGAACGGAGGCGGACCTCTACCTCTTCGTCGCCCGGCACCTCCACGCGCTCCGGGAGCGGTGGGGGGACGGCGTCGCGCCGGCCCGGGCGGTGAAGCACCTCCGGCTCCAGACGAGGCGGAGCCGGTCGCGGAAGGCGAAGGGCTGAGGGGCCTCAGCCCCCGTTCCCGCCGCTCCCCGCCCGTCCCGGGCGAAAGCGTCCCGTCAGCGTCGCGAGCTCGCGGAGCCAGGCGGCGCGCTCCCCGTTGAAGTCCCACTTCCGGGCGCGCCAGGCCCAGTTGTCGGCTCCCTTCCCCGGCGTGTTCATCCGCGCCTCGCTCCCGAGGCCGAAGACGTCCTGCACCGGCAGGACGGCGAGGCGTGCGACGGAGGCGTAGGCCGCCCTCACGAAGATCCCGATCGGGTCGGTCCCGTCGCCCCCGAGGTAGGCGCGCACGCGGTGACGCGTCGCCTCGTCCGCCTTCTCCCACCAGCCGCGCGTCGTGTCGTTGTCGTGCGTCCCGGTGTAGACGACGCCGTTCGGGACGTGGTTGTGCGGCTGGTAGTCCTCGTCGTCCCCGCCGAACGCGAACTGGAGGATCTTCATGCCGGGGAGGTCCAGCGCCGCCACCAACGCCTTCACGTCGGGCGTGATCTCGCCGAGGTCCTCGGCCACGAGGTCGAGCTCGCCGAGCTCGGACGCGAGGGCGTCGAAGAGCTTCCGGCCCGGCCCCTCCTGCCAGGAGCCGGCGATGGCGGTCTCGGCGCCGGCGGGGACCGCCCAGTAGCCGGCGAAGCCTCGGAAATGGTCGAGGCGCAGGAGCTCCGTGAGGCGCAGGTTCGCCCGCATCCGCTCGACCCACCAGCGGAACCCGTCCCGCTCGAGGACGTCCCACCGGTAGAGCGGGTTCCCCCAGAGCTGGCCGGTCTCGCTGAAGTAGTCGGGAGGGACGCCCGCGACCCGGAGCGGGTCCCCCTCCGCGTCGAGCTCGAAGATCTCGGGGTGCGACCAGACGTCGGCGCTGTCGCCGGAGACGTAGATCGGGACGTCGCCCAGGATCCGGAGGCCCCGCGCGTGTGCGGCGTCCTTCACCCTCTCCCACTGCCGGAAGAAGAGGAACTGGAGGAACGCGTGCCAGGAGGTCTCCTCGGCGAGCTCCCTCTCGGCGCGCGCGAGCGCCGCCGGCCGCCGGAGGCGGAGCTCCTCCGGCCACTCGCGGAAGGCGGCCCCGCCGTAGCGCCCCTTCAGCGCCATGAAGAGCGACCAGTCGCGAAGCCAGTAGCCGTGTGCCGACGCTTCGGCGAAGCCCTGCAGCCCAGCCCGCAGGGCGTCCGGGGCGTCGGTCCGGAAGCGCCGCCACGCCTCGCGCAGGAGCCCTCCCTTCCAGGGGATCACGCGCTCGAAGTCGACGTGGTGCTCGGGGAACCCGGGGGCTCCGCCGAGCGCCGAGCCGGGAAGGAGGCCGTCGGCGACGAGAAGCTCGGGCGAGAGGAGCATCGGGCTCCCGGCGAAGGCCGAGAGCGTCCCGTACGGAGAGTTCCCGAACCCGGTCGGGCCGAGCGGCAGGACCTGCCAGACCGACTGGCCGGCGGAGGCGGCCCAGTCGAGGAAGGCGTCGCACTCCGGTCCCAGGTCGCCGATCCCGAACCGGCCCGGCAGGGACGTCGGGTGGAGGAGGAGGCCCGCGGCTCGCGTTGTCATCCGGGAGATCCTATCCGGTGCCGGCAACGGTCCGGCGCCTGCCTCCGTAAAAGAGGGCGGGGAATGAAACGGGGACGACTCTCCCGGCTCGCGCTCGCGGTGGTGCTCCTGCTGGCCGCCGCGAGCGTTTTTTCGGGCTGCCGCGGCGCCCGGGCCGGCGACGGCCCCCTCCCGGCGACGCCGGACGCCGACGGCCTCCGGCCGCTCCTCCTGACGGGAGAGCTCGCCGCCCTCCGCTCGGCCGACCTCTTCGTCCCCGAGACGCCGCTCTGGGAGCTCCAGCTCCGCTTCCTCGAGGAGGACGGAGCCGTCGTGAAGGCCGGGGACCGCGTCGCCGAGTTCGACGCGGGGAACCTCGCCTCGGAGCTCGAGCAGAAGCGGATCGGCGCGATCGAGGCGGAGACCGAGCTCGTCCGCTTCGACGCGGACCGCGAGGTCGCGGAGCTCGCGCGGGAGCAGGCCGTCCGCGCCCGGACGACCGACCTCGAGAAGGCCCGCCTCGACGCCGACCTCCCCCGGGAGCTCCGCGCGCGGCGCGACCACGAGGAGAAGCAGCTCGCGCTCCGCCGCGCGAGGACGGAGCTCGACAAGGCCGAGGAGGAGCTCGCCGGCTACCGCGCGGCGGCCGAGGCCGACCGCGCCACGAAGCTCATCGCCCTCGAGCGGGCGCGCGCCGAGCGCGACAAGCTCGAGGCGGCGGTGGCCGCGCTGACGCTCCACGCGCCGAAGGACGGCGTCTTCGTCGTCGCCGAGAGCCCGCGCGAGAGGAAGAAGTTCCTGACG
>JAGOBQ010000234.1 GCA_017999215.1 Thermoanaerobaculia bacterium | reverse complement strand
GGAGGGGGCGGACGCGGGGGCGCCTATCCCCCCCGCGCTCCCCGGCTTCTACACGAGGCCGAAGACGTTCGAAGACCTCCTCGGCTTCGTGACGCAGAGGATCCTCGACCTCCTCGGGATCGACGGAGACCGCTCCCCCCGCTGGAAGGACTGATCTCCCGGACGTCCGACCCCCGTACACTCCCCGGCATGGGGGCGAGCCCGCGGCACACGCTCTACACCGGCGGGTTCGCCGCGCTCGAGGCGCGCTTCCTCGCGGAGCTGCGCGCTTTGAAGGCGGGAGACGCGCTCCGCCCGGTCGACGTCCTGGTCGGATCGAACCTCCTCGGGGTCTACCTCCGTCGCCGGGCCGCCGAGACGCTCGGCGGCGTCGCGAACCTCCGCCTCCTGACGTTCGTCGACCTCGCCCGCGAGAGGGTCCCGGCCGCCGACTCGAGGCCGCCGCTCCCGGCCGTCGGAGAGGCGCTCCTGGCGCGTCGCGCGCTCCTCGAGACGCCGGAGGGCGCGGAGTTCGGCGTCCTCCGAGAGCGCCCGTCCACCGCGGCCCTCGTCGCGCGCACCGCCGCCGACCTGCGCGGAGCGGGGATCACGCCGGAGCGTCTCCTCGCCCTCCTTCCGGCCGCCGCGCAGTCCCCCGACCGGACCGTCTTTCTCGCGAGCCTGGCCGGCGTCCTCGTCCGGTACGAGGAGCTCCGCTCCGCCTTCGCCGACGCCGACGCCCTCCTCTCGCGCGCGGCCGCGGCGAAGTCGCCCCCTCGCCCCGACCCGCTCCTCGTCTACGGCCTCTACGACCTCGGCGGCGTCCGCGAGGCGCTCCTCGCGGCCGTCGCCGCCGAGCGGCCCGTCGTCGCGTTCGTCCCGGTCGACGGGGAGCCCGAGGTCGGGGACGGGGCGGCGGACGAGGTCGTCCCGCCCGTCCGGGCCGCGCTCCTCCGCCGGCTCCTCGATGCCGAGCCTCGCGACGCGGGTCCCGCTCCCGCGCCGCCCGAGGTCTCCGTCGTCGTCGCTCCCTCCGAGCTCTCCGAGGCGCGGGAGGTCGTCCGCGAGGTCCTCTGCGCGGTCGACGACGGCGTCCCCCTCCACCGGATCGCCGTCCTCGTCCGCGACCCGGCGCGCCAGGAGCCGGCTCTCGTCGCCGAGCTCGGCGCCCGGGAGATCCCCTTCTTCCGGCCGGCCGGCGCCGGCTTCTCCCGCACGCCTCTCGGCCGCGCCGCGCTCGGCCTCCTCGCGCTCCCGGCCGAAGGCTTCGCACCCGACGACCTCGTCGCGCTCGTCGACGTCCTCGAAGGCCTCGCCCTCCTTCCTCCCGGGGTCCGCGCCCGCGTCGAACGGGCGCTCCTCGAGATCCGCTTCCGCGACGGCTGGGCCGGGATCGTCCCGCGGATCGAGGCGCGCCTCGCGCGCCGTCCCCCCGAGGAAGCGGCCGAGGCGGAGGGACGCGTCACGCGGAGGGAGATGCGCGTGAGGCAGGACCTCGCGGCGCTCCGTGAAGCGGTCGCTCTCCTCGCGCCCGTTCTCCCGGACGCGACGCCCGCCTCGTGGAAGGTCTGGAGCGAGCGGCTCGCGGCGTCGTTCGACGCGCTCTTCGGTCGCCTCCCCGGCGCCGGCGAGCTCTCGGGCGCGGCGACACGCCTCGGCGAGCTCGAGGCGGTGGAACCGGGCGCCTCCGTCCCGGCGCTCGACGTCCTCCCGCTCCTCGCCGAGTCGCTCGAGGAGACGCCCGTCCGGCAGGGGCGCTTCGAACGCGACGGCCTCTCGATCCTCTCCTCGGTCTCGGCGCGTGGCCTCCTCTTCGACGTCGTCCTCGTCCCGGGGCTCGTCGAGCAGTCGTTCCCGCGCGCGGGGCGGCCCGACCCGCTCCTCTACGACGTCGAACGGGCCGCGCTCTCGCGCGCCGCCCGCCGGCCGATCGCCCCTCGAACCGGCCCCCGCCACGCCCGCGAGGAGCGCTTCCTCTTCCACCTCGCGCGGAGCGCGGCCCGGCGCCGGCTCGTCCTCCTCGCCGCCCGGCGCGAGGCCGCGACCGACCGGCCGCGCCTCCTCTCGCCGTTCCTCCTCGACCACCTCGAGGAGCGCGCCGGACGTTCGCTCTCCGAGGCCGAGCTCGCGACGCCCGAGGTCGCGGCCCCCCTCTCGCTCCGCTGGATCCGGCTCGGCGCGCTCCCCGCCGCCGAGCCTCCCCTCGACGCGGACGACGCGCTCCGGCGCGCCCTCGCCCGCGCGCCGAGCCTCCGGTCGGCCCTCCCGCCCGGCCTCGAGACGCTCGGCCGCGCGCTCCGCCGCGGCCGGGCGCGCGCCGAGGCGCGGTACACCGAGTACGAGGGGCGTCTCTCGCGCGCGCCGCTGCGCCTCGGCCTCGGAGGGCGCGTCCTCTCCCCGAGCCGCCTCGAACGGCTCGCCTCCTGCGCCTACCGAGCCTTCCTCCAGGACGCCCTCGGCCTCTCGGCGCCGGAGGAGGCGCCCGCCGCGCTCGCATTCGACGGCCGGACGACGGGCGAGCTCGCCCACGCGGCGCTCGAGGCGGCGGCGAAGTCGGCGCTCGAGAGGGGCGCCCCGCTCGGCGACCTCCTCCTCTCGGGGGCGGACGCCCTCGCCGAACGCACCGTGACGCGCTTCCTCGCCGACTGGGAGATCGACCTCCCGCCCGTCCTCGCCGAGGTCGCCACGGAGCAGCTCGCCGCGCTCCTCCGCGCCGTCGGGGAGCTCGAGCGCGCCCGCCCGGACCCTCTTCCCCTCGCGGGGGGCGAGGTCGGCTTCGGCCCCGGCAAGGGGGCCGAGCCCGTGGCGGGAGAGGCCCCGCTCTTCGTCCCGCTCACCGGACGGATCGACCGCCTCGACCGGAGCGGCGCGGCGGCCCGCGTCGTCGACTACAAGTTCAGCCGGCCCGATCCCTTCGGCACGAAGAACAGGAAGGGCTGGCGGATCGTCGGAGGAGAGAAGGTCCAGCTCGCGGCCTACGCGCTCGCCGCGCGGGCGCTCGACGCCGCGACCGTCTCCTCGGAGTACCTCTTCGTCACCGCGGAGCGGAAGGGGGCCGCGCCCGCCGCCCTCTCCGTCGCGTTCGACGCCGCGGGGACCGACGAGGCCGTCGCCTCGTTCCACCGCGCCGTGGGCCTCCTCGACGCGGCGATCCGGAAGGGGGACCTCCTCCCGCGGACGGAGTCGCTCTCCAGCCGCGGGAGCCCCTGCTCGTCCTGCGACGTCGCGGCCGTCTGCGGGCCGGGGCACGCGCGCGTCTACGAGGCCAAGCGCGAGGCCGAGCGGCTCGCCGACCCCGCCGCGCCGCTCTTCGCGCTCGAGGAGATCCCGTGACGGCGCCGCTCGTCGACGACGCCGCCCGCGAGCGCGCGCGGACCGACGTGGGGACCTCGCTCCTCGTCGAGGCCTCCGCCGGCACCGGCAAGACGAAGACCCTCGTCGACCGGATCGTCTTCCTCGTCCTCGACGAGGGCGAGCCGCTCTCCACCGTCGCCGCCCTGACGTTCACGGAGAAGGCCGCGGGCGAGATGAAGGCCCGCCTGCGGACGCGCCTCGACGAGGAGGCGCGCGCGGCCACGGACGCCGCCCGACGCGAGCGGGCCCTCCGCGCGCGGCGCGACCTCGACGGCGCCGAGGTGACGACGATCCACTCGTTCTGCGCCCGGCTCCTGCGCGAGCGGCCGGTGGAGGCGGGCGTCGACCCCGACTTCGTCGTCCCCGAGGAGGGGGTCGCGCGGGAGCTCTTCGAGGAGGTCTTCGCCGGGTGGGTCGACGAGGAGGCCCGGGCCGGCGGCGTCGTGACCGACGCGCTTCGGCGCGGCCTCTCGCCCGACGCCCTCCGCGACCTCGCCTGGACGATCCACGCCGAGCGTTCGCTCGTCCTCGCCGGGACGATTCCCGACGACCCTCTCCCCTACGTCCGCCTCGAGCTCGCGAGCCTCGCCGAGGCCGGCGAGCGCGCCGTCGAGGAGTTTCCTCCGGACCTTCGGACCGACGCGAAGGCGCTCCTCCTCCGCTCCGCGGTGGAGGAGGTCCGCGCGCTCCTCCCGCTCGACCTCGACGACCTCGCGGCCGCGCGGCTCGAGACGAAGGTCGACTTCCGCGTCGGCAAGCGCGGCGTCTACGCGGGCCGGCTGAAGGAGCTCGCCGACGCCTTCCGGGACAGATGGAAGGAGCTCCCGGATCGCCTCGCGTCCCTCCCCGACGAGAGGCTCCTCGCGCGGGTCGCCGCCTCGATCCGCGACGGCCTCCTCCCGCGCCTCGAGTCCCGGATGCGCGAGCGCGGCCTCCTCGACTTCGACGGCCTCCTCCTCGCCGCCCGGGACCTCCTCCGCGGGTCGCGAGCCGGCCGCGAGCACTTCCAGGCCCGCTTCCCTCACCTCGTCGTCGACGAGTTCCAGGACACCGACCCGGTCCAGGCCGAGATCGTCCTCAGGATCTCGTGCCAGGACGGCGAGCAGGACGGGGAACGGTGGGACGATCTCGTCCCCGCTCCCTCCGCCCTCTTCCTCGTCGGCGACCCGAAGCAGTCGATCTACCGCTTCCGCCGCGCCGACGTCGAGATCTACCGGCAGGTGGCCGACCGCCTCCCCCCCTCCGACCGCCTCTCGCTCGTCACGAACTTCCGCTCCTCGCCGCGCATCCTCGACTTCGCGAACGGCCTCTTCGAGAGCGTCTTCGAATCCGCGCCGGGCGAGCCCTGGGAGGTCGTCCACGCGCCGTTCGCGCCCGATCCGAAGAAGCTCGCCCTGCCCGACGACGGACGGGTCCTCTTCCTCGCGGCGCCCGAGGCCCCCGGCCTCCACGACGGCGCCGAGGACGGGAGGACCGGCCCCGATGGCGACGGCGGCGACGAAGGCCTCGATGCGGAGGTCAAGCTCCAGGAGGCGCGCGCCGTCGCGAACCTCCTCCTCTCGCGCTTCTCCGAGGGGGGCTTCCGCGGGACGGCCGTCCTCCTCGGGTCGAACGACGCGATCGACCTCTACCAGGAGGTCTTCCGCGAGGCCGGCATCCCGGCCGTCCTCGAGGGGGGTGTCAGCTTCTATCGGCGCGAGGAGACGGCGGCGGTCGTCGCCGCGCTCCGCGCGATCGACGACCCGGCCGATTCCATCTCCACGGTCGCCGCGCTGAAGTCGTTCCTCTTCGGCCTCACCGACGTCGAGCTCCTCGACGCCTCCGAGGCGGGGACGCGCTTCGACGACCCGGCGACCGCGCCGGCGGGCGGCCCCGTCGCCGAGGCGCTCGGGGCGCTGGCGGCGCTCCGAGCGCGCCGGCACGCGCGTCCCCTGGCCGAGACGCTCGTCGACCTCCTCTCGTCGCGTTCGGCCCTCGCCGCCGTCGAGAACGGCGCCGTCGTCAACCCCCTCCAGGCCGCGGCGAACCTCGACCGCCTCCTCGTCCTCGCCCGCGCTCTCGACGCGGAAGGGCTCCCGTTCCGCGACGCCGTCGCCCGCCTCACGCGACGCCTCGAGGAGAAGGTCTCCGAGCCGCGCGCGTTCGAGGAGGACGAGGACGCCGTCCGCCTCATGACGCTCCACAAGGCGAAGGGGCTCGAGTTCGACACGGTCGTCGTCGCGAGCCTCGGCTTCCGCGACCGCGAGCGGACGGCGGGCCGCAGGTCGCTCGTCCACACCGGCCCCGGCAAGCCGCTCGCGCTCAGCGCCTCGATGCGCGGGCGGACGATCCGGACCCCGGGCTTCGGCTCGATTGCCTGGCTCGACGACGCCCGCGACCTCGCCGAGGAGAAGCGGCAGCTCTACGTCGCGCTGACGCGGGCGAGGAGGACGCTCGTCCTCTCCTGGTTCCGAAGGCGCCGCCGGCTGAAGTCCGGGGAGGTGTCGGACACGATCGGCAAGAGCCTCCTCGCGCCGATCGCCTTCGCCGAGGCGCTCCCGCCGCGCCTCGCCCCGCTCGTCGAGGTCGTCCACCCCGACGTCTCCGCGCCTCGGGCTCCGGAGAGCGTCCTCGCCCCGGCGTTCGCCGTCGACCTCGTCGCGGAGGGGACCGCCGCCGAGGAGCGCCTCGCCCGCACCCGCGCCACCGCGTCGCGCGTCCTTCGGCGCTCCGGCGAGAAGGACGCCCCGTGGACGCCGCGTCTCTCGGCCGGCGAGGACGCCGGCTCGCCCGAGGACCTCCCGGCCCTCGAGCGGCACGAGGAGATCCACGAGACCGCCGTCCGCCTCGGCACCGCCGTCCACGAGGCGATGGAGGCGCTCCTCGACCCTGCGCGAACGCCGCCCTCCTCCGCGGCCGAGGCCATCGCGACGGTCACGGTCGCTCTCGACGGCCCCGCGCGCGCCGAGGCCGTCCGACTCGTCGAACGTCTCCTCGCGCATCCCGTCGTCGCCCGCGCTCGTGCCGCGCGCCGCCGGTTCGTCGAGCTGCCCGTCCTCTTCCGCGACGAGACCCTCGAGGGCGCACCGCTCGTCGAGGGGAAGATCGACCTCCTCTTCGAGGAGGAGGACGGCTGGGTCGTCGCCGACTGGAAGACCGACCGCCTCCCGACGCCGGCCGTCCGTGCCGAGCGCGAGGCGCTCTACGCGCCGCAGCTCGCGAGCTACGCCCGCGCCCTCGTCGCGCTCCTCGGCCCCGGTACGCGGGTCAAGGAGACGCTCCTCGCCTTCGCGCGGGGCTGACCGCCGCGTCCGTTCCCGGCGAGCCCGGTCCCCTCAGCGCCGCGGCGGCGCGC